>DATJYW010000361.1:0-9782 GCA_035499435.1 Candidatus Acidiferrales bacterium
GCGACGCCGCCGTTCTCCGCGGGCCTCGCCAAATTCCAGCAGAACCTGGGAGTGCCGCTGGTGACGCATGCGCGCTGGATCGATCCCAGCAGCCCGTATCACCAGACGTACAAGATGTCCGGCAATGTAGTCATCGACCCGGCGTACTGGGATTATGTGGCGGGTTATTTGGCGGCATCCGGTGTGGGCACGTTCGAACAGGACTGGCTGAACGACAACGCTCACACCGATTTCAACCTCACCGATGCCGACGCATTCCTGGACAACATGGCCAAGTCCATGGCGAGCCGCGGACTGACGATGCAGTATTGCATGGCGTCCGCGCGGCATTTCCTGCAAAGCGCCAAGTACAGCAACATAACGACGATCCGGACCAGCGCGGACCGGTTGGCGCGGGACAAGTGGTCCGATTTCATCTATACGTCGCGCCTGGCCAGCGCGCTGGGCATCTGGCCGTTCACCGATAACTTCCTGAGCACGGAATACACCCAACTGCTGCTGGCGACGCTCTCCGCGGGACCGGTGGGCATCGGCGATCCGATCGGCAGCATCAGCGCCGCCAACTTGCTGCGCTCTGTCCGGCACGATGGAGTGATCGTAAAGCCGGACGTGCCGTTGACGCCCACCGAGGCCAGCTTCCAGAACTGGGCGCAAGGAGTGGATGCGCCGCAGGTCGCTTCAACCTATTCGGATTTCGGCGGTGTGAGGACCTACTACGTCTTCGCCTACACGCAAGGCTCGAACGCGGAGGTGAAGCTCCGTCCCGCCGAGACGGGGGCCATACAGCCCGTCTACGTGTACGACTATTTCGCCGGCACCGGCGGCCTCATGGACCCGTCCGACCTGGTCGACCAGCAGATCTCGGGCGACGCGCTGTACCTGGTGATGGCGCCGTTGGGGCCTTCGGGAATGGCGGTGATCGGCGACACGGACCAGTTCGTCACCATGGGCAGGAAGCGGATCTCCGCCGTGGAGGACGCTGGCGGCTACGTGAGTCTGACCGTGGCGTTCGCGGCCGGAGAAACGTCGCGCACAATTACGGGTTACGCACCGTGGGAGCCTTCCGCCTCGGCTTCCGACGGCTCCATCAGCGGCATGAGCTATGATCCGAAGTCGCAGCAGTTTCGCATCGTGATGACGCCGGGAGCCGATGCCGCAGCTTCTGTGCGCATTGCGCGGGCGCACCGGGAGCCGGCGCCTCCCCACGCGCCCCCGGCAGTCTCCCGTTAGACCACGCAAACCGGCTGGCTGGATCTCGCCAATTCATAGGGAAATTCTTAGAAACCTATGATATTCTCTACGAAATGTTATTTGGGCGAGAACCTCCGAGTGAGCTGATTCACCTGGATCGCGTGGTTCGCGAGATGGCAGGCTCCGCCAGTGAGAGGCACCGTGCGATCGGCTTGAACCTCATGCACGACCACCGGGTTGGCGAGGAACGGGCCCTCGCCTTCGGCCGCCTGGCAAACGGATCGGCCGCGTCGCTGGACCCGGACAGGCTGATCGGCATCCTTCAGGAATACCGGAGAGAGTGGATCGCTCAGTTGCCGGCTGATACCTTTGCCCACCCGAGCGCCAACAAGGAAAACCATGTTTTCGACCTGGCCCCACGAGCCGGGCTGAAGCCGGATCTCGAACTGGTACATGTCTGCAACGTTACTCAGAAGCTGATTCACATCCAGGATGGTGCCGTGCTTGCGCGCCTGGGGTACGGGCAGAGGACCTATCCCAATGCGGCCGCAGTGAACGGCCTTCTCGACACGCTGCGGCGCGACATGCCGCGGAAGCGCAGTTTCGTAGAGCGGTTTCTGTCGATGCTGGATCTATATCGCAGCCGCGCCCCCTGGCACCCGGTGTGGGCGGCAAGTTGGGATGAGTTCGCCCAACTGATGGATCCGGCTTCGCCCGAGAGTTGGCTGGAAACCGTCGGGCTGCAATCGCCGCCCGAGGCGCAATGGCTGCTGGTGCTGCGTTATCGGGCCGGCGACGCCAAACAACTCCACCGTCCGACCCAACTGGAGGCGGGCGGATACGCCTTTCATTTCCCGTCTCCGAAATGCGCACGCCCTCCTCTTCGCGGAGGCCATCCCATGAACCTTGCCAACGCCCGGCCGCCGGGCAGGGCTAGCAAGTTGATATCCGAGTTCGTGCATGCCGAGATTGGGTTCGATCTCGAACATTGGGTCGCCGCGGGCGAGCTTCTCGCGTCCACCACCAGCGCCACTCCCGGTGTCTTGATGGACCACCGCCGGATCCATTATCTGCAATTGTGTGAAGAATATAAGCGCGCCAGAGTGCGCCGGTGGATGCGCGATCCGATCACGCTGGGGTAGACAGGCCAGACCACTGGGCGGGACATAACAAAAAAGACATTATTTCGCTTGCCTGCAGGGGGAACCGCTGTTATTCTAAATTTGTTATGGAGCTTTGGGATTACAAAAACGGCAACCGGAACGAGATTCACGCCTGGGCAAAGGCCCTGTCCAGCCGCGACCGGGCGGCGTTGAACCAGAAACTGGACATTCTGGAACGAATCGATTTTGAGCTGGCCCACGGGTTGAAGCTGCTTGCTGGCCCGATTCAGAAGTCGGGACACGTGCTGAAGTTACGTGCCTCGGGAGACACCGCATTGAGTCCGTTGCTCTGCCGCGGACCCAATGCTCCGCTGGGGGAATACACGCTGTTGCAAGGGGCTCAGATAAGAGATGGTCAATTCTGTCCGAAGTCGGCCGTGGAGGATGCCCGGCGAAACCGCGAATTGATCTGCGCCGCGCCCAATCAATGGAGGACCGTACATGAGCGCGCGTAGAGACAGAATGATCGCGGAGCTGCGCGATGCGGAGTACCGCGAATCCTACGCCGAACATCACCTCAATTCGGTTCTGGCCACTCAGATCCGCACCGTACGCGAGCAGCGCGGCCTGACACAGGACCGGCTGGCGAAGAAAATCGGCAAACACCAGGCCGCAATTTCGCGCATCGAGAACGTGAATTATGCGCGCTGGAACATTTCGACCTTGAAAAAGGTGGCGAATTCGCTTGGATGCTGGCTGGACATCCGGCTGGAATCTTGGGGAAAGCTGGTGGAAGCCGTGGACGAATACTCGACCGAGAACCTGCGGCGCGAGCGCTTTGAAGACGATCCCGTGTTTTGGGGGAGCCTGGCCCAGGGTCCGGTGCCGGAAACCGTGCGCTGGGTGCAGCAGCGCTTGTTCCCATGGCTCCAGGACCATGCGCCGGAATATGCGCCGCCCGACCCGATGCTGGTCAACTGGTTGCAGGGGAGGGATCTGCCTCCTGTGGGCGATCACGATCCGCCGCACATCTGGATCGCTCGGGCAATCGAAGTGGAAGGGCCGGACTCCTGGCATCTGAAGCTGATGAGAACCTGGCTGAATCGCCAGATATTCCGGGCGGAAGAAACGGCCGGTCAAGTGGACAACCGCAGTGCGTTTTTCGCGGGTGTGTTCAACCTGGCGGCGGCATTTCACGATCCCACGTGGTTCTGGCAGCCGATCGAGAAGCTCTACGGAGAGTTGAAGTCCCGTCGGATCGAGATGCCGGCGGGCGCCAAATCCGCCTTCCTCACCGCGCTCATCCGCAATCAGAGAAACTTCGAGCTGAAGAACGAGTGGCTGGACACGATCGAGAGCGGCAGCCACGGCGTGTTGCCGGCCAACGAGTGGGACGGGTTCGAAGGCCTGAAATGGATGCCCGCCCGGCCCAACCTGCGGGCCATCGCGGAGGGTCTGAAGGCCATGCAGATCGCTGCATGGGACAGGCCGGAAAGCGGCATCGATATGGTGCTGCTTCTGCGCGATGTCCAGAGCACGTTCGGCGAGTTCGGCCAACTCGATCAACTCCTGCTGCGTGAGGGCATCGAAATCAGTTGGCCCGAGGAAGTGCTCAGGGCATGGCAGGAGGTGTTTGTGCCGACCCTTGAAGACAGCATCCGGCTGGCGGACCAGTGGACCGGCAAGCAGGGAGGAGTTCTTCCCAACGAGTCGCTCAAGGCGGCACGAATCGAAGCCCATGCCCCCGGCACGAAGGACCCGGAACTGTTGCGTAACATCGACACCCTCAAGAAA
This sequence comes from Candidatus Acidiferrales bacterium, assembly GCA_035499435.1. Taxonomy (GTDB): domain Bacteria; phylum Acidobacteriota; class Terriglobia; order Bryobacterales; family Bryobacteraceae; genus Solibacter. Next base: position 4,089 of record DATJYW010000361.1, read on the forward strand.
CATCAGGCGATGTCTGCAACTGCCGGACAGCGCTGACCAGCGGCTCCGGATCCCCGCTTTTGGGAACGACCGTCACGCCATCCATGGATATTCTCTCCTTCAAAATGTTCTGTAGGATCTGGTCGGTGTCGCGGGCCGAGTGAACGATGACCGGCGTGCTCCGGGTGGACGGGTGCTCCCGGAGCTGTTTCAGACAACGGATGCCCGCCTCGAAGTAGCCGCCTTTCACGACCTCCGCGGGCGGCCTGCCGCCGGACTGGTTGTCCCAGGTCAGCATCACGTCCAGAATGATGAACCCGAATTGCAGTGGCTCGGAACCCTGGAACCGCTCCTTGAACTGCTGTTCGGTCCGGATGATGTCGAATGAGCCCTTCAACGAGGGAATTGCGTTTTCGAGATCGCCTACGATCTCTTCGCCGAAATAGTAATCGTCTTCAATGAGCAGAGTTTTCATGAGATCCGTCCGGAGGGCCTGTGGGAAATACCAGGCGAAATTCGGTGATGTTCTGTTCGTTAGTCGGGTAAATTTCCAGGCGCCCATGATGCGCGGTTAGAATCTCCCGGACAATGTAGAGACCGATGCCGGAACCCTCCTGACCGCGCCATACCGCCGTATCGCCGCGCTGTCCCCGCTCAGCCAGGGTTTTGGCGGCCTGAGAAGTTATAGAAACCGTCTTGCCGTAATTCGAGACCGAGACGTACAGCCACTGTCCACGCGCCATCACACCCATCCGAACCGTGACTACCGTGTTGGGATCGCCATATTTCTCGGCGTTGTCCAGCAGGTCGTCCAGCATTTGATCGAGCAGTTCCAGGTCCAGCCAGGCGACCACGTTGGGCAGATCGAGCCGCGGCGACTCGTCGGCAACCGTAAAATGAATGCCGCGCAATGGGTTTAGAGAGAACAGATTGTGGCTTCTGACGGTGTCGCTCAGACGCTCGAGCAGTTTTTCGGGGCGCGTCGCAGTGCGGTTGGGATGAATCGGCCGGCCGCGGGCGAGGTCGTAGAACATGCGGATGTTGGTGACAACCTGTTCCGCGCGCCGAAGCTGGCCGTTCAGCCGCGGTATCTCCCGAACCGTATCGACGAGGTTTTTTCGGGACATGAGATGCCGCGCGGCGCGGCGCGCCAGGAAAACCGGGGTCTTGAGCTGATGATTCAGGTTTTCGAACGCCTGCTGCTGCACCTCTACGGTTCGCTCCAGCTCTTCTTTCTTTTCCCTGAGCTCGGTAATGGTCTCGCCCAGAAACAGGTAAAGCCCGAGCTGGCGCCCCAGCAGTTCGGCGACGGTAACGGCCTGTTCGGACAGCGTGCCGGGCGGCGCAAAGGCGATCGTGAGCACGCCGTACTTTCTTGAACCGGAGGAGATGGGCGCCACCACGACTCCGGCGGCTTCCGGGAACGGGCTCAGGCGGTAGTTCGACGAGCCGAGATCGCCGGTGCTTACCACGGTATTGCCGCTAAACGCCTCCACCAGTGGCGAACCCGGTTCGGCAAGAGATACCGGCGCCTGACGCCGCTGAATCTCTTTCGAAGATATGGTCGTCCAGGCCTGCCCGCTGCCCTGGGCAAAGCGCAGCGTACGGTTGTCGGAAGACGCCAGGTGCGCCGCCAGCCCGTACGCCTCAGGGAGGGCATTTCCCGCGGCTTCCAGCGCTTTCGGAAACAGGGACTCAAAGTCGCGCTTGTGGCCGACCGCGGCCTCGTGTGCGCGGCCGTTCAGCGCCGATATGGTGCGCACATAGGATTGAAGCCAGACGCGCCGCTCCTGGGCGAGGCGAAGACGGAAGTAGGCCCCGCACCATTCGCCGATCAGCCCCGCCACCAGGCACAACAGGTCGAGCTGGCGCTGGTTGAAATAGTAGGGCGCAGAACGCGCCACGCAGCACCGCAGGACGCCGAGGGTGCGCCCGTGGTCCACTATCGGCGCTGCCAGGAAGCTCAAAGGAGGTAGCTTGTCACCGCTTCCCTTGGTGAGCACCTCTCGCGCCGCCACCTTCAGATCGAACGGGACTGACCAATCGATGTCCGGATACTTCTCTCGGATGTGGGGAAGATCCTCCTCGAACCGGCCGAGATCGAATATACAAATGGGCGTGGTCCGGGAACCGCAGTAGCCAGTGAGGCCGACGCCCGGCGCGTAGCTTGCAGGCTGCGAGCGGTGCCGCCAGGGCCAGATGGTGGAAACCAGGTGAATCGTGCCATCAGCTGCATCGCGCTTGATCATGTAAACCGAACATTCGAGACAGTTGAAGGTCTCCTGAACATCGGTCAGCACGGTTTGCAGTGTGCGCAGAACCTGGTGGGTCCAGAAGCCGAGGTCGGGATTCGGAAGGGCTGCCGGGCTGTGCAACAGATCGAAGATCTGACGCAGAAGGTGGAAGCTGGCGTGGTTGATCAGGTCGTCCAGAAGCAGCGGGACCAGAGGGGCGAGCGATTTGGCCAGACTGAATTCCTGTTCCGAGAACGGCTCCTCGGAGCGCCGGTAGAAGTTCACTGCTCCAAGCGCCCCCTCGGCAGGCAAGGCATTGGGCCATCGAACCGGGACTGTGCAGAACGAACGGATTCCCAGGCGTACCATGGCCTGCCGGTCCGGGTCGCCCGGGAACCGTTCATCCGGCAACCGGATGAATCGCTGCGGCGCGTCCTCGCGGACCGCACAGGTGCTGGGCGAATCCGGTAACAGGTAATGCCAAAGCGGCTCCGCCGGCTGGCCATTCACCGGCTCGAAATCCTCGGCCGCGGCAAACAGGCGGGAGTTGCTGGGAGTTCCCTGCTCGGTCCACAGCCACAGAATGCAGCCGTCGGCGCTGCAAAGCCGTCGGATCGAACATAGAACTTCTGTGATATCTGAGATTTGACGGGATTTGCCGACGGCGAACACGGGCTGGAGGAGACTGCCGGCCGCTCTAAGATCCAGCTCCATTGTCATAACAATTATCACATAATTCGCAGTTTGACAACTCCCGATTTGCCTTGCGAGCCATGTAGCGGATATGATCCCGCCATATGGACAACTCATCTTCGAAGGTTTCCCGGCGGGCGCTGTTCGGCGCCGCCGGTGGGTTCACCCTGGTGAAACCGCACCTGGTGAGGGGCGCGGGCAAGGCTCAACTAAAAGCGGGACTGGTGGGCTGCGGCGGACGCGGCACGCAGGCGGTCGTGGACCTGCTCACCGGCGCGGAAAACGTCGAGCTGGTCGCGATGGCCGATATTTTCGAAGATCATCTCGAAGGCTCGCTCAAGAATCTGCGGGATCCCAAATTTCTCAGCCGGCACAACGGCATCGTGGTCGAGCGCGACGGCCAACAGAAATCCATGACGGCGGAGGAACTGGTGGCATCCGTCGGTCCGCGCGTGAAGGTGCAGCCGGACCGGCACTTCGTCGGTTTCGATGCCTACCAGAAACTGCTCAAGAGCGACATCGATATCGTGATGCTGACCACGCCGCCGGGCTACCGGCCGATCCACTTCGAAGCCGCGGTGGAAGCCGGCAAGCACGTGTTCACCGAAAAACCGATCGCCACCGACGCGACCGGAGTCCGCAGGTTTCTGGCCGCCGGGCGCAAAGCCGCCGAAAAGAAGCTGACCGTGATGAGCGGGGCGCAGCGCCACGAGGACAAACCATACGTGGAAACCGTGAAGAAGATCCACGACGGAGAGATCGGCGAGATTGTCGCCCTGAACGCCAATTATCTCAGCGGACCGGTAATGCACGCGCAGGCGCGCGACGCCAAGTGGGGCGACATGGAATGGGAACACCGCAACTGGTACTCGTTTCTGTGGCTGTGCGGCGACCAAATCGTCGAACAGCACTTCCACAATATCGACTTCATGAACTGGGTGATGGGCGGACATCCGGAGCGGGTAGTGGCGAGCGGAGGGGCAGCATGGCGGCCGCGCGCGGCATTGTACGGCAACATCTTCGACCACATGTATTCCGACTTCACGTATCCCAATGGCGTACACCTGAACAGCCACTGCCGGCAATATCCCAACGGCCTGTTCCGCAGCGTGAACGACCTGGTCGTCGGGACCAAGGGCCGCACAAACGGGATCGACCTGGGCACCAAAGGCATCAGCGCGTACGTGCAGGAGCACATCGACATGGTGGACAGCATCCTGGGACGCGGGCCGTACGTGAACCAGGCGGTGCCGATCGCGGAGAGCACGCTGACCTGCATCATGGCGCGCGAATCGGCGTACTCGGGGGTGGCAATCACCTGGGACCAGATCATGAATTCGAAGCAGGATCTGATGCCCAGGGAGTTTGGATACAACACGGCGACCAAGCCGGCTCCGCTGCCTGTGCCGGGAGAATACAAGTTCGTGTAGGCGGGTTTAGTCGACCGGGACGATCGGGCGGAAACTCTGCAAATTCCGCCAGACCACGCGCGCGGGCAGCCCCGCGATCTCGCGTTCCACAATGGTGCGCAGTTCTTCGGGTGGCGTCAGCGCGCGTACGTTCAGCAGAATCTCGTGCCACGAGGACGGCGATGCATCGAGGGACCCCTCTATCTGCGGGTCCTGCCCGTTGCCGGTCAAGGCGGCCTTCAAATAGCCGGAGTCGCATTGTGTGAACAGCTTCAGATGCACGATGCGGATCTGCGGCTCCAGACGGTCGAGCAGCGGGCCGATCAACATCGGCGGGCTGATGGGCGGATCGGCATGCGCAGTGACACGGGCGTTGAGCCAGCCGAGTGCGGCTTCGGCCTCGGCGTAGCGGTGGTAGTCGATGTCGAGCGGTTTGGCCGAGGCAGGAGCGGCCGAAAGCAGAAGGTCAAGCCAGGCGGAGATGTCGTCGCCGCGGTGGAAGAGGAGATCGGCTTCGGCGAGCTGATGCTGGAAAAGGTACTCGAGGTGAGGGTCGTCGAAGGCACCCTGGGGATGAACTACCACGGTGAGCGGGGCGATGCGGAACCGCGCGGTGTGATCGCGGAGCAGCGGGCGGAGCGTCGTGGCGACAATATCGGTGCAGCTTCCGACGGCTTCGGCAAAGATGATATCGGGACGGAACGCGAGCAGGCGTCCGGCGGCATCGACCAGATCGCCAAAACGGCAGCAGAAACAGCCGCCGGTCACCTGGTCGCAGGGCAGACCGGCGGCGCGCGCGAGATGCGTGTCTACCAGCTCGTCGCCCTGGTCGTTAAGGATGGCGGCAACACGCATGCCGCGCTGCTGGAGCAGGCGTGCGGCGGCAAGGATTAGCGTAGTTTTGCCGGCCGCGAGGAATCCGCCGACGATGGCGAGCAGAGGGGTCACAGCGCGAGCTCCTTGCCTTCGGCGATGGTGGCGCCCGGCGTGGAGCGCTTGCCGTTGACGGTGGCGGTGCGGACTCGCAGCTCGCCGTGATCGACGCGGAGAACCGCGCCGGTCTGAGTGACGCGGAACGTGCCCCAGCCCGTCGCGGTACTCCAGAAGCAGCGGAAGCCGGGCGGGGCCTTGATGGTGACGGACCGTTCGCCGCCGTGATAGCGGAAGTTACTGGCCGCGAGCAGGGTGCTCCAACTGGAGAGAGCGCGCGCATAGTGGTGGCCGCACTCGGGCTCGTTCCAGGGATTGCGGCGCTCGCCATCGTAGCGGGCGCGAACGTTGCGCACGGCCTCGATTCCCTCGCGCGGCATGCCGGCGAAGATGAGGTGCGCGGCGGCAAGATACTCCTGGCCGGTCCACGATTCGGCGTAGTACGGGAA
>DATJYW010000362.1:0-4698 GCA_035499435.1 Candidatus Acidiferrales bacterium
AGATGTTCCGCCTTGCCGCCGCGCGCATGATACGCGATCTCGTTGATCGGGGCCATCCTCTCGTAGACATTGCCGTTCCAGGCGATCTTCACATCGTGCATCTCGGCCATGGTCTTCGGATCGCCGTCGTCGGCCGCCACCATCTCCTTGATGCCGGCCCACCACAGGCGTCCCGAGGTGATGTCGCAGAAGACGAACTTGCCGCGCAGCGCCGGGATCGCGTTCCCTCGGTAAACGAATCCGTTCGCGATGGCGATGACTCCCGCATCCCTGGAATGGCCGTAGGCGATCACGGGATACGTCGGATGCACCGTGCCGTCGGTCCTCGTGCCGTCGATCTGCACCGGGATCACGTCGTTCTCCGGCGGGCTGGAAAGGCTGTTGTCGGCGTGGAGCTGTTGCGGCCCTTCGCGCAGCGAGTAGCCGTAGTTGGCCCCCTTGTGGATGATATCCACCGTCTCCCAGGTGTGCAGCCCGATCACCAGCGCAATCAGGCGGTTGTCGGCCCGGTCCGACGGATCGGCATCCCAGGTGAGACGGTGCGGATTGCGCAGCCCATAGGCCCAGATCTCTTTCCGGGCACCCGGCTTTGCTGCGAACGGATTGTCGTTCGGAATCCGGTAGCGTCCATTCTCGCTGACCGCGCTCTGCCCGGTATGCTCCCTGAGATCCGGGATGATGCGCAGGATCTTGCCCACCAGCATGTCGAGACGCTGCGGATTGCCGCGGACGTTCGTGGTCTGTTCGCCGTTGCCCCCGTCGCCGGTCGCGATGTACATGACGCGCCAGTCGGCGTCTCCCCGCCGCGCGGTCGGGTTGAAAACCAGGTCGGCCATCGGATGAATGCGGCCGCTGTATTGAACGCGCATCACCTCCCGGGCAGTCCCCTCGAACGTCGAATTCGAGGTGTCGGTGTCCGTCCACTCGACGAGGACCGCCTCGCGCTCGGTGGTTCCAAACGTGCGGATCGCCGGCGTGACCGTGTATCCCGAAGTGTTCAGTCCGGGAAAGCCCTTGTTATCGGGCAGCGCGGAAGCCGGCAGCGCGGGATCTTCCAGGTGGATCGTGTAGAACTTGCCGCTGCGGGCGTAGTCCGGGTCGAATTCGAAGCTGATAAAACCGCTCGCCAGAAGCTGATCGATGGCCAGGCGGTGGAAGATCCCCGGTTTACCCGGCAGGCCGTTGAGGTCCAGGTAAATCGTCGTCTTCTTCGTTTCCCGGTCCAGGATGTACAGCGGACCGTTGAGGTCGTTCACAAAGAGCCGTTTTCTTCCGCCGCCGGGTTCTTCACGGAAAAAGTTGATGCGCGCCAAAAGGCCGGCGCTATTGCCGGGCCCGTCCACCGCCCCCGTGACCGGCATCGCCGCGTAGTCCTTGATCTCGATCGTCAGGTCGGCCGACACTGCCGCTTCGCAAGGTACGCAGGCCAGAACCGCAACAGCGAATCCGAGGCGCACGTCAAGACCTCCGCTGCGCATTCTACATCATGAATTTCGGCTTCCGCTGGGCTGCCAGGCTTTGCCCGTGCCCTGCGCCGGTTGGCCACATGAGGTATGACACGAAAAGAGGCGCACGACAGCCTGCTTGAGGCACTCCATTGAACGGGCATCCGTGAGTGTTAAGTTTCAGTGCTAACCTTCGTATCAATCCTTTCCCCTGAGAGGTACCCTGCACCCTCGTAGGACCTACGTTCCACGTACCGTTGGGACTGGCGCGAACGCGTGAACCGCATCATAATCGCTCTTTCGACGGGAGCTCTGGCCGGGATGCGTGAGAAGCACAGGAACGGCCGATCGGAGGTTCCGCCGTCTGCACCGGGAGATGAGCCATGTCGCATTACGCCGCTTTGTTGTCGATTGTCTTCATGATCGGTTTTGTTTATACCTTCGACCTGAGGCACCAGCATCGCCGCATCAGCCGGCTGTTCGGCCTGGTCACCTTGATGAGTCCAGAGGAACTGGATCTGATTCGTAAGATCCAGTTGGCCGGCGAGGACGCCTAGGGGCATCGCGTCGGCAGTACCGCCGCCCATCGCAGCTTGGGCTCCGCGTTGCGTCGGCGCGACGTCGGAACGCCGAACAACGGGTGATTTGCAAACTCTCGGCTCTGATACCATGAAGGCGAATGCATTTCCACCCTTCGCGTCCGATTTTGGTCGCGGCAGCGGTGGTGTTTACCGTTTCGCTGCTCCTTTATTCCGGCTGCTGGATCGTCGCGAAATGGCCGGGCCATACCTCCGTCGTCGAACTCGGCTTCGACGACGAGTATCAGCCGGCTGAGCACGTCCAGCTAATCCGGTCCGTTTACCACGCCAGCCCCGCCGAAACAGCCGGGCTCAGAGTGGGCGATCGGATCGTGGCCATCGATGGCATGCCGGAAACGGACGAGGGATTTCAGCCGCGTATCTGGATGCAGCACCGTCCCGGCGATCCGATCCACCTCACCATCCGCAGGCCCGGCCAGCAGGACCTGATCTTCCTCAGCGCCACCTTTCGCCGCCGGCCGGCCGCGCCGGGCGACTTCCTGGAACAGCTTAGTGTCTGGTTTCCAGTGCCGTATCTGATCGTGGGGCTGGCGGTCCTTTTTTTGCGCCTGGATCATCCGAGCGCCTGGCGCCTTGCCCTCATGTTTGCCGGCGTTGCCGTGTCGCGCGCGATGCCCCCAATCGCCCCGCGTCCCGCGTGGTGGCCCGTTGCTATGGCTTACCAGGGAATCTTCCTTGGAATGGTGGGACCGCTCTTCTATTGGACCTTCGCTGCCTTTCCCTCACCCTCCCCCATGGACCGGCGATGGCCCCGCCTGAAATGGATTTGCCTCGGCTTGGGCGTGCTCTTCGCGGCCGGCGGCGTCTCACATGGCGGGTTGCGTGCACCCTGGCCTTTCACGCAATGGTTCGGCATACAAACCTCGGGCCGGATTGGCATGGTCTTTCTGATCGCCTGCCTGGTTCTCGGGCTGATCTCGTTCGCCACCAGTTTTTTCGGCACGCAGGACCTCCAGACACGCCGCCGGATTCGCGTGATGTTCTGGGGCACTTTGTTCGGTCTCGGTTTGAACGTGGTCGGGCTCGTCGTCGAGAGCTTCACACGCGTTCAACTGCCCGAATGGCTGCAAACCGTGCTCCTGCTGCTCATGCTGCTGACGCCCGTGTTTTTGGCCTACGCGGTCGTGGTGCATCGCGTACTCGAATTCCCGGTACTGCTCCGGCGCAGCGCGCGCTATCTGCTGGTGCAGCGCGGATTCACCATTCTGCTCTCGTTGGGCAGCATCGCCCTGACGCTTATTTTCGCCCTCTCCTTGCCCAAATATCTCGAGGCCGCCGTGGACGTGAATGTCACCCAGCCGTCGAGCATCGCGTTGGGTGCGGTTTTCGGAACCGCGCTGCTTTGGGGCGGCACGCAGGTGCACAGGCGCGTCAGCGGCAAGATCGATCGCGCCTTCTTCCGCGGCGCGTACGACGCCCGCGTGATCCTCGAAGATCTGGCGGAAAAGACCCGCACCGCCACCGACCGGGCGCAGTTGGCGCGCCTGCTCGAAGTTCACCTCAATCAGGCCCTGAAGCCCCGTTTCCTGCGCGTCGAGCTGCAGCCCTTCGCCTCGCCCGCGCCCGAGCCGCCGGAATGCGTGGTGCCGATTCCCGGCCGCGAAGGCCGCCCATCCGGCGCCCTGATCCTGGGACCCCGCCTCTCCGAAGAGCCGTATTCGCGCGAGGACCGCCGCCTGCTGGCCTCCATCGCCAGCCAGGCCGCCACCGCGCTGGAGAACATGCGCCTCGCCGAGGAGATCGCCGAACGCATCGAGCGCGAGCGGCGCGCGGAGCGCGAGATGGAGATCGCACGCGACGTGCAGAGCCGCCTGCTCCCCCAGATGCCCCCGCGCTTGAAAACGCTGGACTGCGCCGCCTGCTGCATCCAGGCGCGAGCCGTCGGCGGCGATTACTACGACTTCCTCGATCTTGGCCCCGATCGCGCCGGGCTCGTGCTCGGCGATGTTTCGGGCAAAGGCGTGCACGCCGCGCTGCTCATGGCCAACCTCGAAGCGTATCTCCGCAGCCAGTGCTCCATGGCGCCGCTCGACCCCGTGGCGATGCTCGAACAGGTCAACTTGATGCTTTGCCGCTCCACCAGGCCCGAACACTTCGCCACCCTCTTCTTCGGCATCTATGACGATGCGGCACGCGAGTTGACCTACGTCAACTGCGGCCATAACCCTCCCGTTTGGATCCGCCGGGACGGAACCGTGGACCGTCTCCAGCCCACCGCCACCGTGATCGGCGCGTTCGAGCGCTGGCAGGCATCCGCTCGCCGCGCGCGGCTCGACCCGCACGATCTTCTCGTGGTGTTCAGCGACGGTGTGACCGAAGCCCCTCGCGGCGATGAGGAGTTCGGCGAGCGCCGCCTGATCGATGCATTGCAGGCGCGCAACGGCAGTTCCGCGGCCGCCGTCGTGTCGGATATTCTGGGCCGCGTGCAGCAGTTCAGTGACGGCGCGCAGGCTGACGACTTGACCCTCCTGGTCGCACGGGCGCGGTAGGATCCGCGCGAATGCTGTTGCCGGGCGGCTCAAGACGTCTCGTGTTTGAAGCTGTTGTAGACGTCGAGGAGCTTCGGGTCCATCAGCGCCTCCAGCCCTTGAACGTCTTTAAAAAACTTGGTCAGGAAGTAATAAGAGTCGAACTTGATCCTGAGTTCTTTGCTG
>DATJYW010000363.1:0-4449 GCA_035499435.1 Candidatus Acidiferrales bacterium
CACGTGCTGCGCAAACGCACTGACCTCCGGAATGTATTCGGCGCGGGCGGCACGCAGCGCCGCGCGCGCCTTTTCGAGCTGATGAGCCGCGGCCTCGATCTCGGGATTGTGCGCGATGGCCGTGTCAACCGCCGCTTCGACCGTCGGGGAGTAGTCCGCAGTGGCAAGCGGGCGGGTGAGCACCAGCTCGGTATCCACCGGCAACCCGCACAGGTCCGCCAATTCCTGCTTCATATCCGCAACGGCGTCCTGTAGCTGGCCGTGGACGTGGATCGCTTGTGCAATCTGGGAGCGCACTTCGGCCGCCTTCACCTCCAGAGATACGCCGGTGACAACGGCATTTCGCGTTTCTTCATTCCGTAACTCGGCGGCGCGGATCTGCGCGCCGACTGCGTCGCGCCGGCGTTCCGTGGCGAGAATGGCATAAAAGATTTCTTTCACCTTGTAAGCCACCTCGTTTTCCGAGCGGCGCATCTCGGAGCGGGCGCCGGCCGCATCCGCCCGGCTCACATCCACGCCCGCGCGGGTTTTGAAGTATTGGGTGAGCGGTTGCGAGAGCGTGGTCGTGCTCAAGCCGAAATTAGGCTTGCCCTGAGCCAGCGACACCCCGGCGCCTGGGATCGGCCCGATCTGCGGGTACACACCGAGAGCGCCCTGCGGGATGTCGATGTGTTGCTGCTCGGCGATGTGCACAGCTGTCGACTCGTTCGTCAACGCCGGGAACAAGCCGGCCCGCGCCTCGTGAACCCGCGCGTCCATCGCCTTCACCCGGTCGGCGGCGATCTTGACCGTCGAGTTGTGTTTGGTAGCCATCGACACCGCTTCATCAAGCGCCAACGCTCGCGGTTGCGTATGCGCCACGGCACCGCATGCGATGAGAATCAGCGCGGCCGCAGCGACCGGACCGGCCGGCCCGGGCTTGGAATCGCGCTGGTGAATGAGAACGTACAGTACGGGAATTACGACCAGAGTGAAAAACATAGAACCAACCAATCCGAATGCGATTGCGCTTCCCAGCGGCGACCACATGGTCGACCCCGAGAGAATCATGGGAGTGACGCCGACCGCCGCCGCCATGGTGGTCAGGAAGATGGGACGCAGCCTGCGCTCACCGGCTTCGATGGCGGCTTCCTCGATCGGAATGCCTTCCTTCATTCGTTCGCGAATATAGTCCACCAGGATGATGGAATTCCGCACCACCACGCCGCCGAGGCTGACGATTCCCAAGAATCCGGTGAAGCCGAATGGATTGTGCGTCACGGCCAGGCCCACCGACGCGCCGAGCAATCCCAGGGGAATCGCCGCCATCACCACGAACGGATCGATGACCGATCGGAACTGGAACATCAGAATGAGATAGATCGCGATCACGCTGATCATCAGCGCATTGACCATCTCGGGAAATGTGTTGTTCTGATTTTCATACTCGCCGCCGTACCACACGCGATATCCCGGCGGCAGCGGAAGTTTGTCGGTTATCGGCCGGACACGCTCCAATACCTGGCTCGGCAGCGTGTCTGCCTGGGCCCAGGAGCGAATGGTGAGCGTGCGGACGCCGTTGCGGCGTACAATCCGGCCAGGGTCCCAAACGGGCGCCACAGAGGCAACGCTGTCCAAAGGCACGCGCGCGCCGGTTACAGGCGACATTACATAGGTATTCGCAACATCATTGAAGGTCTGGCGCCGCGCGGGCTCCAGCCGCAAGGCAACGGCAATGTCGCGCTCACCTTCCCAGTACGTGGTGACCGGCTCCCCTTCGAAGCCGCCCGCCAGCACGTGCCCAATGCTCGCGTTCGTGAATCCCAGACGGTTGGCCACCTCCTCCCGGAGATTCACTTTCATCCGGTAGGCATCCTCGCGCCAGTCGCTATGCACGTCCAGCGATCCCGGCGTGCGCTGGAGCAGTTGCACTACCTGATCGCCCCAATGCCGCAATACGTGCTCGTCCTCGCCGGTAAGCCGGATTTCGATGGCCGCCAACTGCACCGGGCCTTGTTGCAACTCGCTCAGAAAGACGCGGGCCTCGGGAGCCGCCTGCGCGAGGACCGGTCGCAGCTCCCGGACCAGCTTCGGCGTAACTTCCGCCGATTCGGTCGAGACCAGCAACTGGGCGTAGTTCTTATCCGGCAACTGCGGGTTGACATTATAGTAGAACCGCGGAAAGCTCGACCCTATAAACGAGGTATAGTTCACTACCTCCTTTTCCTTGCGCAGCACGTCTTCGATGCGCTTCACGGCGGCCTCTGTTGCTTCCACCTTCCAGCCTTCCGGAAGCCAGACGTCCACCACAAACTGGTCGCGCTCGGCGAACGGGAAAAACCGCTCCGGAAGGTTATGCAGCACGAATGCGCCCGCGACTACAGCAAATATGCCGAATGCGATCGCGGCGGTTTTCCATCTCATAGCCACCGCAATGACCCGGTTGTAAATCGACTGCATGATCTCCAGCGGCGAGCGGCGGTGCTTCTTTTCCCCAGCCTCTTCGGCATGATGCAGCCCTTGCTTGATGAAGAACTGGCTCAGCATGGGCGTCAGCAGCATGCCGACAAGAAAAGACGTCGAGAGTGCGATCGCCACAGTCAAGGGCAGGGCGCGAATGAATTCGCCGGTGGCTCCGGAGAGGATGAGAAACGGCAGGAAGGAGCAGATGATCGTGAGCGTGGCCGTAAGCACGGGAACCGCAAGCTCGCTTGCGCTGCGCCATGCCGCTTCCGAGCGAGGCAGGCCGCGGTCGAGCAGCTCGATGTAGTTATCCGCGATCACGATGGCGTCGTCCACCACCATACCCAGCACTACGATCAGCGCGGCGATCGACACCTGGTGCAGCTCGATGCCGAAAGCGTTCAGCAGTCCGAAAGTGGCCGAAATAGTCACTGGGATCGCGACGGCCGACACCAGCGCGACGCGGAACGGCAGCAGCACCATAGTCACCAGAATTACTGAGAGGATAGCTATGCCGAATTCGCGGATGAAGTGCTTCACGCGGTCGGCGACAACCGTAGGCTGGTCGGCCACGAAATCGATTTTCAGATCGGGCGGCAACAGCGGGCGCAGTTGATCCAGAGAAGCATGGAGCTCCTTCCCGAAGTCCACTATGTTGTTCCCTTCCTGCATCTCCACCGAGAGCAGAAGGGCTCGTTCGCCTCGCGATCGCGCGTATTGTGTCGGGTCTTTGTAGACACGGTCCACGTTGGCAAGGTCGCCGATATACACCGGTTGGCCGGTGCGCGAAACATCGATCATCACGTGCCGGATCTGATCCTCCGCTTCGAACGCACCCGTCGCCTGGATGGGGGGCTTTCCGCGTTCGGTCGGCACCGCACCGGCGTAATGCACCATATTGCGGCCTTCCAACGCCTTCCTCACCTGTTCCGGGGAGACGGAGTACTGCGATAAACGGTTGAGGGTGCTCGAAACGTCGACTTCCTCCTTCTGCTCACCGATCCTCTTGACTTTCGAAACGGCACGAATCCGCCGGATTACCGACTCGATCCGCTCGGCGTAGTCCTTCAGCTCGCGGTAGCCATAGTGGTCGCTATGGATGGCCAGCAGCACCGCCACCGTGTCTCCAAAGTCGTAGTCAACGATTGGGCCTTGCACACCGTCCGGAAGATCCGTCTTCTTCAGCTCTGCCATATCGAGGCGCAGCTTGGACCAGAACTTCTCGGTGTCCTTAAGGTTGTCTTCCAGGTTGAGATTGATGAACATCGCTCCGTTCATGCTGGTCGAGTACGTCTTCTCGCGCCGGACGCCTTCGATTTTGAAGATGCGCTGCTCGATTTTCTGCGTGACCTGGTTCTCGACCTCCGCGGCGGATGCGCCAGGGTAGAAAGCGGCTACGATTCCCTCGCGCACGTGGATCTTCGGGTCTTCCCGCCGAGGCATCCGCATCAGAGCGTAAGCCCCACCGACCACCAGCATGAAGGTGAGGGCGATCGTGACTTGTGGATAGCGCAGCGATGCGCGTACCGGGTTCATTGGGCGCCTCCCGTAATTTCCACCAGGCTGCCCTCCCGGACCTTCTGCTGCCCGGAAACGACCACCTGTTCGGTGCCGGTGAGGCCGGAGCGGATCTCCACCTCCTTGCCAACCGGCGAGCCCACCTCGACTCTGCGTCCGTAAACGCGCTTCCGGTCGGGGGAGTAGACGAACACATTGGGCGCGCCCTGTGGATCGGGCACGACGGCTTCGGCGGGGATGGTCAAAGCGTGGATCTTGGCGGGCCCGAAGATGCGGGCTTCCGCCACCATTCCGGCAAGCAGCACCGGTCCAGGATTCGGAACCAGGATTTTGACCGTGTAGGTTCGTGACGCCGGTTCGGCCGCGACCCCGATGATGGCCACCTTTCCGTTGAAGCAGCGTCCGTCGAGCGAAGGAGCGGAGACCTCCGCGGCGGCGCCTGAATGGACCTTTCCGATGTCGGCCTCGGGAACCCCGACGCGCACCTTG
>DATJYW010000364.1:0-2902 GCA_035499435.1 Candidatus Acidiferrales bacterium
TAGTTGAGCGTGAACCTGGTGCTGACGCGCCAGTCGTCGGTGGCGTAGGCGTCCCAGTAAGAGCTGCGGAAATAAAGGTCGCTGTTGCCGTAGCGGATGTTGCTCGTGGCAGGCAGGCCGAGCAGAAAGTCCGCGAAGTCGAAACCCGCGCCCGCGGCGGGCGCCCCGGTGATGGAATTGGAAGTTGCGATACCGGTGAAGCTGTAAGAGCCGCGCCCATTGGGATCGCTCGCGCGATTGAACTGCTGGCGCCGAAAATCCATGCCCGCGGTTAGGTTGTGCACGCCCTTCACCCAGATGATGCTGTCTCCCGCGCTGGAAGTCTGGTTCCGAACCAGCGAAGAGTTGCCGTCCGAAAGGCCGCCGTAGTTCGTGAACGACAGGCTGGGCGGTCCCCAGTTGCGCGGATCCTGCGACGTGCCGTTGATGCCCAGCTCCGCGGCCACGTTCTGGTTGTACGCAAAATACGGCAGCATGGTGCTGCGCGAGCGGCTGAAGGTGTAGCGCAGGTTGTTGATGATCCGCGACGTGAAGTTGTGGGTGTACATGATATTCGCGTTCACGTTGCGCCCGGTGCCGCTATCGATGAAGCTGAAGATGTTTGGGGTGGTGCTGTTGTTGCCCATGTAGCCAATGCCGCCGCTAAGGCGGTTCTTGCTGTTGAGCGTCTGGTTCAGCCGCGCGTTGACATTGTCGCTGTTCTGGATGGTGACGATCGCTGCCTGGTAGTTGTACCGGTATCCGGGTCCGTTGGGCACCGGATAATAGTTGAGCAGCCCGAGGGCGATCGGGCTGATGCGGTTCGACGGGATGATGTTCCCGGGGAATGGAGCACCGGTGAGCGGATCGTACACGGTAACCGGGCCCTGCGCGCCGACGGACTGCGAGAAATCGCCGCTTCGCTCCAGCAACGTGGGAAAGCTTTGAGTGTTGGTCGTGCCGTTTCGGGTGCGGCTCAACTGGTAATTGAAGGTGAAGGTGCCTTTGCGGCCGTCGAGCAGGTGCGGAATCTTGAGCGGCCCGCCGACCATGAACGTGGCACGCGCCTTGGCGTAAGCCGCCTTTTCGGTGTCCTGGCCGTTGATCGAATAGGGGCGCGCATCCCAAACCGAGTTATCCAGGCTGAAGGCAGCGTTGGCGTTGTACTGCATACGGCGATCACGCCGCGCGTTGCCGAAACTGGCCACGCCCGCGCGTCCACCGCGTCCGCCGGCATTGCCTCCACGTCCTCCGCGGCCGCCGGGTCCGCCTCGCCCGCCGAATCCGCCGAATCCGCCGGGGCCGCCACGTCCGCCGAATCCGCCGGGGCCGCCGGGACCTCCAAACCCGGGGCCGCCGGGTCCACCCGGGCCGCCGCGTCCGCCGCGACCCGCTCCGTCCCCGCCGACGTTGGCGAAGTTGTTCATGCCGTCGCCGCCAGGGCCCATTCCCATGCCCATCGGGCCCATGCCATCGGGGCGGCCACCGGGGCCCCCGAACCAGTCATTCTGTTGCGGCCCATCCAGGCCGCGGCTCAGACTACCGTTCACCATGAGGCTGGCATCGGCACTGCCGCTCAAGTCGGCCACCTCGTTCGCGCCGAGATTGCCGGCGTCACCGGCCGCGGAGAGATCGCCCGAGGCATTCACATCGACGCGCTGGTAATTGTTCATGGCCTGGGTGAGACTCGGGCGTCCGCCGTTGGCGCCGTTCTGTCCGCGTCCGCCGGGCCCTCCGTTGGTGTTGGCGCGTGCTGGGGCATTATTCGCCGGGGCCGGAACGGGCGAAGCCGGGGTAGCCGATGCGGCAGCCGGTTTCTCGGGCGTCTTGGCCGGTTCTGCCGCCGCGGAATTGGTTGGCGCAGGCGCGGGTGCCGGCGTGGGCGTGGCCGCAGGCGCGGGAGGCGCCACAATTTCGCCGAGCGTGAGGAACTTGAGGTTCCACTCGGCGGCCGGCGAATCGAAGGCGATGCCGACGTCGTTCGACAGCTTCGCAAAGCCGAGCATCTCCACGTCGATTTTCCAGACGCCATCTTTCAGATCGGGGAACGAGTAGCGGCCGTTGTCGTCCGTGGTGGTGACGTGGCGTTCGCTGTCGCGGGTCGCCGTCACGGTCGCACCGGGCACCGGAAGCCCGGCGGACCTGACGGTGCCGTGGTGTTCAGAAGCGATGAGCCCCGCGACGGCCACCCAGACGGCCAGAAACCGCAGAAAAACTGTGGAAAAACGGTGGAGTGCCATGAGCTGACACCATACAGGCGCGAGCCGGCGGCCAAATGTTACCCTCCTTGAGTGGCGTTCGGACCGCACAATTTTTTGGAACTCTCTGGAAGGAAAGGGTTAATTCGAACCGGTCAGTGGCTCATCGCATAGACGACATAGTTCAACGCGATGCGCAGGCCTAGGGCCGAATACTTTTCGGGATAAGCCGGGTCGTCGGCGTGCTCCCAGGAGTCGCCGAGGTCCATGTTGAAGCACATGGCCACCATGACGCGCCCATGGTCGTCATAGATGCCGCGCCAATGCGGGATCTTTCCCTGCTTTTCGTACGTCACGCCGGCTTCCAGGGCGGGCATGCCGGGCACCTGGTAACGGTCATCGAGGTCGTAGATGGTGTGGAAGATGGAATCGCCGTTGGGAATCTCGACGATGGGCCGGTCGGGGAAGACCTTAGACATGCTGGCAGCGAAAACCTCCCACTCGATGGCGCCGTGGAAGTCGTCGCACATGAAGAATCCGCCGCGCAGAAGAAATTCGCGCAGTCCGCGCGCCTGCTCGTCTGTCAGATTCCAGTGGCCGACTTCGACTCCGTAGAGCCAGGGCCAGTCGTATTGATCGCCCTCATCGAGATTCACGGGCTGCTCGACGGAACGCGTATGCAGGCGGGTCAGGCGGCGGACCGCCTGCAGCAGGTGACGGTCGCT
>DATJYW010000365.1:0-6009 GCA_035499435.1 Candidatus Acidiferrales bacterium
TCCGCGACTACGGAGCTGGCGCCGACGGCCGCACCAAAGACACTGCCGCGTTTGCCAAAGCCGTTGCCGCCGCCGCCAAGGCCGGCGGCGGCACGGTGCAGGTTCCGCCCGGCAAGTACCTCACCGGCGCCATCGAGCTTCAGAGCCGCATCACCCTCGAGATCGAAGCCGGCGCCACTCTGCTCGGCAGCCCCGACCCCGCCGACTATCCGCTTCACCCCAGCGTCTGGGGAACCGGCCGCACGGAGATCTCCGCGCTCATCTACGCCGAGAAGGCGGAGTCCGTCACCATCCGCGGACATGGTACGATCGACGGCCAGGGCCAGAACTGGTGGCGCCGCATGGGCTGGCCCGACCGCCTGAAGGTCCCTCGCGATCAGCGCACGCCCGAGGAACTCGCCCAACTGGCCCTGCTCGCCAACGGACGGCCACAACTGATCCGGCTCGTGGGCTGCCGGCTGGTGAGTGTCGAGGGCCTGCATCTGATCAACTCCCCTTCGTGGACCATCCACCCGCTGATGTGCGAGTTCGTGAAGGTCGATGGCGTGACCATCGAGAACCCCGTGCCATCGCCCAACACCGACGGCATCAATCCCGAGTCCTGCCGCAACGTGCAGATCGTCAATTGCCGTATCGACGTCGGCGACGACTGCGTGACGCTCAAGAGCGGCATCAACGAAATCGGCCGCAAGGCCGGCCGGCCCGACCAAAATATCACCATCACCAATTGCGTCATGCTCCAGGGTCATGGCGGCGTGGTCATCGGCAGCGAGATGAGCGGCGGGGTCCGCAACGTCGTGGTCTCGAACTGCATCTTCCAGGGCACCGACGTCGGCATCCGCGTGAAATCGCAGCGCGGTCGCGGAGGCGTGGTCGAGGGCTTCAATGCCTCCAACATCGTGATGCAGGACGTCAAAAGCGCGTTCACCATCACCACGTTCTATCAGGGCCAGGACAGGCCCACCGACGTCTTTCCAGTCAACGAAGGCACTCCGGTCTTCCGCGATTTTCACTTCATGAACATCACCGCGCGCGGCAGCAAGACAGCGGGCGAGATCACCGGTCTGAAAGAAATGCCCGTCGGCGGATTCACCTTCAACGGTGTGCACATCCAGGCGCAGACCGGCATGAAGATCACCAATGCCAAAGACGTGACATTCACCGATTCCACGATCGAGGTCAAAGAGGGCGAGCCGGTGATCGTGACCAACAGCAGCGGTGTCCGCAAGCCGTCGTTGTAGGGTTTACAGAGTCAGAGTCACCTTGCTGATGGTGCGCGGCTGATCCGGATCGAGCCCCTTTTGCACCGCCAGGCATGCGGCGAAGATCTGCGCCGGAACGATGTACGGGATCGGCGTCAGCACCTCTTTCATGCGCCGCGGCAGACGGATGACCCGGGTGGCGTGGCCGGCCACATCCCGATTGCCCGAATCGGTGATGGCCACGATCTCTGCCCGCAGTCCGTTCAGCTTGGCCAGCGTTTCTCCGATGGACGGCCAGGTCTTGCCGGGCGGCGCGAAGGCGAATACCGGAAAACTGGGCTCGACCAGCGCGATGGGTCCGTGCAGGAAATCGGCGGAGGAGAACCTCTCCGCCACCACGTAGCACGTCTCCATGAGTTTGAGGGCGAATTCGAACGCGTTCGAATAGTTCAATCCGCGTCCGACCACGACCGCGTGGCGCATGAAGCGATAGCGATTGCTGAGTTCCTCGACTTCCGCTTCGAGCGCGACAGCCTGCTCGACCGCCTCGGGAATGCGTTCAAGATCGGCAATGCGCACCCGTCCGCCGAGCGCGTATGCCAGCAGATACATCATGAGGATCTGGCCGGTGTAGGTCTTGGTCGCGGCCACGGCCTTTTCACGACCTGCACGCACCAGGAACGTATGCTCGGCGATGCGCGCCAGCGTGCTGCCGGATTCGTTGGTGATGCCGAGCGTCAGTGCGCCGGCCGCCCGGGCGCGCTCCAGAACGAGGTTGGTGTCGGTGGACTCGCCCGATTGGGAGATGGCGACAACTAACGCGTCGCGGTAGTCCACATGCGCGTCGTACAGCGTGCTGATCGACGGCGCTGCCAGCGAGACGGGGATGCCGGCGGCGATCTCGAGCAGGTACCGGCCGAAGAGCGCGGCGTTGTCGCTGGTGCCGCGGGCCACCAGTACGACCAGCCTGGGTCGCCGCTTTTCCAAGAGGCGCTTGAATCGCTCCACCGGCCGCGTCGCGGAGGAGAGGGTGTGCGCCAGGGCTTCCGGCTGCTGCCGGATTTCTGCAAGCATTCGGGACATTGGAAATCACAGGGTAGCAGGACGCGCGGCGCGCGGTCAGGCCCGGGTGGGCGGTGCTATAATCTTCGCGGCCTATGGCATTCACTCTCAAGGTCAGGGGATTCGACGACGGCGGAACCATTCCCAAACGCTGCACCTGTGATGGCGACGAGTCTTCACCGGCGCTCGAATGGTCGGAGGAGCCCCGGAACACGCAGAGCTTCGCGCTGATCGTGGACGATCCCGACGCGCCAATGGGCACGTGGAATCACTGGCTCCTCTGGGACATTCCGGCGCACTCACACTCCCTGCCCGAGGGTTTCCGGCCCGGCGCTGCCGGGGCAAGCGGCAAGAACGACTTCGGGCGGCCAGGTTACGGGGGCCCGTGCCCGCCCAAAGGGCACGGTCCGCACCGCTACTATTTCACTCTCTTCGCCGTGGACCGGCCCGCACTCGGCCTGCCGCCCGGCTCGAAGAGACAGGACCTTGACCGGGCATTGAAAGGCCGTGTGCTGGCCCGCGCGCAATACATGGGACGGTACGGGCGCGGCTAGCTGGGTGGTTCGTATCTCAGTGGACAAGCTACAGCGGGGTAAGCGGGCGATTGTCGGCGCCCATGCGAAAGCTGTGCGCGGCCCGCAGGCCGGGCGGCATGGTCACCAAGTGCGGACGCATCATGATCAGAATCTGGGAATTGTCCTTGCTCTTCGTCTGGGTGCTGGTGAGCGGCGCCAGGAAGGGAATGTGCGAGAGCCCGGCGACGCCCGCGATCGAATGTGCTTCGTCCCGGTTCATGAGTCCGGCAATGAGCGCCCATTCGTCCAGGTGCAGGTCCGTCTTCGATTTGATGCTGCGATTGGAGATCACAGGAATGCCATTCACCGACGCCCCGGAAAGCACTTTGAAGTCGGCTTCGACATCCAGACTGACAGACTGAGCGCTGTGGACCGCGGGCGTCACTTTGAGATTGAAACCGAGATCTTCAAACGTGACCGCCGGCGGAGGTGCATAGGCGGCCAGGCCCGAGTTGACTCCGGTTCCGGTGTAGAAATTCGAAGGGCCGAAATAGCCGGTGGTCGTGATCGGGTAGCGATCGCCCACGTGGAAGGTTGCGGCCTGGCCGTCGACCGATCGGAGCTGCGACTCGAGCAACAGCGTGCCGGAGGAGCGGGTCATTTGCGCCACCAGCGACTGGTTCATCACGCCAATACCCATCAGGGTATAGCCGCCGCCAAACGTCACCAGTCCGGCGATGTTGTCGGGCAACGTGATCATATTCTGAAATCTCGTGGTCAGCGCGATCAGCGAGAACGAGTTCTGCAGGTCTATGCCGTAGGTGATGGCATCGTTGCGGCTGACTTGCAGAAAACGCAGCTCGACCAACACCTGGGCCCGGGGGGCCATCAATTCCTGGAACATCAGCCGAGCGGGGATGACCTTGGAGACGCGGTCGCGCAGGATGACGCTGTTGTTCTGCGTGTCGAACGCGACTTTTTCGATGGCGAACGCCTGCTGCACGGCCGTGATGACCGCGTTGAAATCCTGCTGGGTGGCGGCTTCGGGGAGCCGCAGCTCGATGGCGGCGGTGGGCTCTCGTTCCGTGCGCTTCTGGGGCGTGTCTTTGACGACCAGAAAGATCCGGGGACCTAGCGGGACCACAAAACTGCCGGTGGCGGCCTCCAGCCCGTGAAGGGCATCGCGGTAATCGACGCCTTTCACGTCGAAGCGGCTCGGCGCGCCGGCCTGATAGTCGTCGTCGAATACGCATTGAAGGCCGAATGCCTTGCCCACCTGTTCAAAAAGCTGTTTGGCATCGCCGCGCAGATCGAAGTCCTTGGTGCCAGGCGTGGGTTTCAGTTCGGGCGGAGGCAGGAGGCTGCGTACTTCGGCGCGGTCGGCGGGGGTGGCGGCTGGGATCTCGGGGGCGGGAAGGTCTTCGTCGGGAAGGCTGTCTCCGGCTCCAAAGGAGGGGGTGGTCGCCACTCCGCCCTTGGCTTCCAGGAGCGCCCGGGTGCGGACGGCCTGGCTGCGCAGCCAGTACGTTTTGTTTCCGGGCGACATAGCGGCGGCCTGGGAGTAGAGGAGGTAGGCGTCCATCATGTGGCCGGCGCGCTCTGCCTTGCGGGCTCGCAGGAAGATGTCGGCTGCATTGGGGGCCTGCGCGGCAAGAGTGGCCGCCAGGGCCAATACAGACAGCCAGACACCTATCCTCACACTGGAATTGACGTGCGGCCCGGCACAAATGTGGAGGTGAAAACCGCAGTTGTGCGAACCTGTTCTGTATGAGAAGCGGCCTCGAGGCTTTTCGGCACCGGCTGATCGACGACCCGATGGCAGTGCTGCTGCCTTTGGGCGTGTTCGCGGCGACGTTCCTGGTGGGGTGGGTGCTGCGGCGGCTTTTCCTCCGGGCCCTGAACGCTTGGAATACACGCACCAACAGCCGCACGGGGCAGGTCTTCTACGATGCGCTGCGCGCGCCCACCCGGATCTGGATTCTGATCCTCGCGGTACACGTCGCACTGCAGTTGTCGGAGCTGCCGGAGCGTGTCACCCACGAAGCGGCGAATGTCCTGCTGGCATTGTGGATCCTGTCGCTCACCGTGATGGCCACGCGGTTCGCGGGCGATTTGGTGCGCTTCTATGGCGACCAGGTTCCAGGCGCTCTGCCGGTGACGACGCTGAGCCAGAACCTGGTGCAGATCGCGGTTGTCATTCTCGGCGTGCTGATTCTGCTGAACCACTTCAATGTGTCGATCACGCCGATCCTGACCGCGTTGGGAGTCGGCGGCCTGGCGGTCGCTCTGGCGCTTCAGGATACGCTTTCCAACTTGTTCGGCGGCTTCTATGTGGCTATCGCGCGGCAGGTCCAGGTGGGTGACTACATCAAGCTGAATACGGGCGAAGAGGGGTACGTGACCGACATCGGGTGGCGGAGCACGACGATGCGGGCGCTGGCGCAAAACCTGGTGATTGTGCCCAATGCGAAACTGTCGCAGGCGATTGTCACCAACTACAGCCTGCCGGAGAAGCGCACCGCGACCAGCGTTCAGGTGACGGTGGGGTATGACTGCGATCCGGACGCAGTGGAGGCCGTGTTGGACGCGGTCTTGAAGCAGGCTGCGAAGGAGATTCCGGGCATGCTGGCAGAGCCTGCGCCATCAGTGGGTTTTGATCCCGGTTTCAGTGATAACGGATACAGTTTCGCGCTTGGATTCCAGGTGGCGGAGTTTTCGGATCAAGGACGCGTCAGGAACGAATTACGGCGTCGGGTGGCGCGGCGCTTGCGGGCTGAAAACATTGGGGTTGCCTACGCGTCGCGAACTGTTCATCTGCGTGGATCGGGGCGCAAGAGTCCGGCGAAACCGGGCCCGAATCAGCCGCATCTATAGATAAAGAAGCGATTTGAATCGGCGTCATCGATCTTTTTTATTCTGCGCTTGCCAAAGCGAGCGGCGGTTTGTTAACCTGATTGAAGTCAGCCGATAGCCAGACCGAAGTTCTGGTCGAACTCAACGAAATTTTCCGGCTCGCCGCGGTTTCTCGAATGGGATTTTGCGCGCGGGGCCGAAACGAGTTTCGAGGCCTGCCGGAGTTCGTGGCATTACGATGTCGCGGGCGAAGGCGCAGATCATTGACAATCTGGTTGGATGCAGTAAGAAACACTTCGTCAGAACTCTGAGAAAAAGCGGGAGCGAAAACTCACAAACTCAAACGAGAGTTTGATCCCGGCTCAGAATCAACGCTG
>DATJYW010000366.1:0-4883 GCA_035499435.1 Candidatus Acidiferrales bacterium
ACGACCAGATAGCGCGCCGATTGATAGATGGGGTCGTGTCGAGCTTTCGTGACCTCACGAGTCATGGCAGGCTCTTACGGACCTTGTTAGCACCGGCGCTCGGAATGCCTGATGAGACTCCGGCGCGTGCGTCACTCTGCCTGTAATTATTGGTGAGGTCGGTCTGAGGTCCGAAACACCGCCTGCTGATTACTTCCTGACGAGGTAGCTGCCGCCGCAAGCTTGGCGCCCCTTGTTTTGTACCGCGTTTCTGCGATTTCCGCTGTTTCTGCTATTGACACCGAACCAAAACAGATTTGATTCCAATAAGTCTTTTGCTTGCAATCCATTACCGCCTGTGGCATAATAGTGCTTGCTCTGGCTTTCATCCGCCGGCCAGCGTGATGAAGCTCCTATCTCCGACGCAGCACATCCGGCTCAATGAGATCGTCGGGTTCGTGTTGTTACTCGCGGGCCTTGCGCTCCTGCTGAGCCTGGTTTCGTACCACGCTCAGGATCCGTCTCTGAACACGGCATCGTCCGTGCGGCCGTTGAACCTGGTGGGGTATGCCGGGTCCTATCTTTCGGACTTCTTCTTTCAAGTTTTCGGGGCTGCGGCGTTCCTGTTTCCCCTGCTGATCTTTCTGCTTTCGTGGAGATGGATCCGCTCGGAGCCGATGGAAGCGGGCGGCGTCAAGATCTTCGGCTCGGTGCTGCTCACGCTGGCATTGAGCGCGGTGCTCTCGTTCCTGCCGCTGCGCCTGTTCAGCGGGACGGTGCGCATCGGCGGCATTGTGGGGCTGATGATGGCGACCTGGCTGGTGGATTCCCTGAACCTGGCCGGCGCGCTGATGGTGACGATCACGGCGGTCATCATCTCCCTCTACCTGGTTTCGACGTTCACGCTGGCGACGCTGGGGCGATGGTTTGCGGGCCCGATGGCTTGGATGGAGCGGCGGGGCGAGGCGTGGCGCGAGTGGCGCGAGCGGGTGCAGCAGAGGTCGCTGGAGAAGGCGCGGGAGCGCGCGGAGAAGCGGCGGGCGCCCAAGAAGGACAGGCTCAAGACACAGACCGTGGCGATTACGCCGACGCCTTCCGAGGTGGAGGGAACGCCGCCGTGGGAGAGCGTGGAGCAGGAGCGGGCAGCGCGAACGAGAGAAAACGATCGTCCGCGCCAAGAGGAGGCGGAGGAGATCCCGATTTGCCAGATGGAAGATATCGCGCCTCCGCCGGACCCGATGCCGATGCCGGTTGCGCGGACCGCGATCGCCGAGCCGGAGCAGGCCGCGCCGGTGTACCGGCTGCCGGACACGGAGCTGCTGAACGAGCCTCCGGGCCGCAACGCTTACGACGAGCAGGAGCTGAAAGAGACGGCGGGGCGCATCAAGGCGAAGTTCGAGGAATTCGCGGTGCTGGGCAATGTTGTGCAGATCAATCCCGGGCCGGTGGTGACCACGTTCGAGTTCAAGCCCGAGGCAGGCATCAAGTACAGCCGGATCACGAACCTGACGGAGGACCTGTGCCTCGGGTTGCAGGCGGAGTCGATCCTGATCGAGCGCATACCGGGGAAGCCGACCGTAGGGATCGAAGTGCCGAACACGCGCCGCGAACTGATCGCGCTGCGGCAGATGCTGGAGAGCGAAGAATTCCAGGCTTCGTCCTCGCGCCTGACCATTCCGCTGGGCAAGGATATTAACGGCCGCATCCGGATGGCGGCGCTGGATGCGATGCCGCACCTGCTGATCGCGGGGTCCACGGGGTCAGGCAAGAGCGTGATGATCAACTCGATGATCATGTCGATCCTGTACAAGTCGACTCCGGACGAAGTGCGGCTGATCATGGTGGATCCCAAGCGCGTCGAGCTGGGGATGTACGAAGGGATTCCGCACTTGCTGACGCCGGTGATCACGGACCCGAAGAAGGCCACCAACGCCCTGCGCAACGCGGTGCTGGAGATGGAGCGGCGGTTGCGGCTGCTGGCCGAATACGGGGTGCGGAACATCGACCAGTTCAACAAGAAGATCCGCAAGCGGCAGGACGAGCCGCGCAGCCTGTTCCCGGAGGAGGAGACGCAGGACGAGGTGCGTCCGCTGCCCTACATTCTGATTTTGATCGACGAATTGGCGGACCTGATGATGCTGGAAGGGCGGAACGTGGAGGAGTCGGTGACGCGGCTTGCGCAGATGGCGCGCGCAGTGGGCATGCACCTGGTGTTGGCGACGCAGCGTCCGAGCGTGGACGTGATTACCGGGTTGATCAAGGCCAATTTTCCGGCGCGCATCAGTTTTCGCGTGGCGACGCGTGTGGACTCGCGGACGATTCTGGACGTGATGGGGGCGGAGCACCTGCTGGGGCGCGGCGACATGCTCTTTCTGCCGCCGGGGAGCTCGCGGCTGACGCGGCTGCACGGGGCGTTCGTCACGGAGACGGAGATTGCCGGCGTGGTGGATTTCTGGAAGCAGCAGGCGGCGCCGGAATACGACCAGAGCTTCCTGATCGCGCCGCCGGACGAGAGCGAGGGCGCCGCCGAGGGCGAACCCGGAAGCGGGGAGCAGGACCCGCAATACGAAGAGGCGGTCCGGCTGGTGCTGCAGATGGGCAAGGCTTCGACCTCGACGCTACAGCGGCATTTGCGGCTGGGCTACGGACGCGCGGCGCGGATTCTGGACATGATGCAGCGCGACGGGATTATCGGGCCGCCCGACGGCTCGAAGCCGCGGGAGGTGCTGAAACGGCCCGACTGGTTGTCGGAAGTCGAGCTGCGCTGAGGACCGGCTGAAGCCTGTCCCACGGTCACTTGACGGAGACGGTGACATCGTTGCGGCTGGACGCGGCGCCAATGGTCAGCACAAGCGGCACATCGCCGGTTCGCGAGTTGGCTGGAATTCGCGCGGCTATCTGGACCTCACCCGTGTAGACGAGAACCGCGTAAATCAGGGGCGCTTCGATGCTGTCGATCATCACCTTGACCGGAAGGTTCACGTTCTTCGGCGCGGCGATGGTCTCGCCGTCCTGCCCGGCGGGATTGACCAGCCCCTGGCCGGTGGCCCAGAATACGATCCACTTGTCGCGCGCAACCTTATTGCCCGGCGAGTTGAAGGTGCCATCGTCGTTGAGGGCCCACGCCTGACCTGGACCATAGCCCTGAGTAAAGATCCCCGGGGCGGAATCGACGACCGCGAGGGGGAACAGATCCGACGTCCCGCCGTTGTACTGGACGGTCATGTCGGCCTTGCCACTTATGCCGTACGGTACGAGGGCATTGACCTGTGTGGCCGAGCTGTAGGTCAGGAAGGCTTCGATGCCGTTGAACGCGACCCTGGTTTCCCCGAGACCCTTCGCGCATCCGGCGGCCGTCACCGACCTGGCAGGCCCCAGGTTGGTGCCCGTGATGGTGACGAATTCGCCGGGAGCGACCGCGCCGGAAAGGAAGCTGGCTGCATTCACGACGCCCGACTGGGCGATTCGAGGACGGGCGCCGGTTTCCTCCAGGAACATGTTGAAGCCATGGGAGCCCTCGCTGGTGATCACTTTGAGACGCACGAAGCCGGTCACGTTGGGAGGCAGTTGGGTGCTGATCTGAGCGGCGGAAGCGGATTTCAGGGGAATCGGCTGGTCGTTCACGGTCACCTGGGTACCGCCGGGAGTATCGGTGAGGCGGGCTCCGCGGATTTCGATCGCGCTGCCCGCGGGAATCGAGGGTTGTCTGGCGGCGCTGCCGGAGGGCACGACCGATGAGATCAACGGTCCGGGCTTCATGGTCACCACGGTATAAGTGCCGGATGTCACGGTGAAGGAGACGTCGGGCACCGGGATGGGTGCCGTCGCTTGAAGCAGGTAGTCGCCTTTAGCGACCTGGCCGGAGTAGAACAGCCCGAGGCCAGACTCGAAGCTCCGATCCAAAGCCCACCCCGAAAGCGACGCCTGGGTGGCATCGATCAGGGTACCGGAGGCATCGTGTACTCCCACCAGGAGTCCACCGTTGGCAGACTGCGCCGCGTCTTTGTCCGGAGAGGAGCCCACTGCCTTCCACTCGTCCGTTCCGCCCAGAAAGGATTTGACGACCAGCCACGCCGGGTGTGAGTCGGAGTCGATGTAAGACACCGTCGGCGTGCAGACTTCGGAGACGTGGCAGGCGTTGATGATGCGCGTCCTTTCCGCCGGATAGGCGAACGAGAGAGAGGAGGAACTCAGCGAGACCACGCCGTCGCCATTGAAGAACGCGCTGCCTACTTGCGTCGATTGTCCGCTGCCGGCAACGGCGATGGCATCGATCCCCCGGAGGTCGTCGCCGCCCTGATTCCAGTTGTTGAGATCCCAGAGGAAGCGGCTTCCGACGCACACGGCGTCGTCCTGGGGGTCTGGTATCGGGTCGCAGTGTCCAGATCCCGGCGGGGACTCTCCGTTCCCGACGCCGAAGAATTGTCCGCCGAGAAAAACCGCCTTGCGGATCCTGTGCGGGGTGGGCGGCTGAAACACGCTGGGCGGATTCTGCTTTCCGGACAAGTAGGCGCGGACGGTGAGCGAGCCCACGCTGAACGCGATGACATCCACCTGGGGGGCTCCGGTTTCCTGGATTGTCAGGTCGATTTGCTTTGCCAGGGCTTGCGCCAATTCCTCAACCGTCGCACGGGCGAATCCGGGCTGCGCCGGGACGGAACACGGCCTGAAGTATTCGGTTGTGATTCCGAGCGCGCCGAGTTTTGCTTCCAATTGGCCGAAGGTCGATATCGAATTGCGAGGCGCTGTGGAGCACTTAAAGTCACTGCTGTCCAAGACGAGGCAAACCTGTAGCGTGGCCTGCTGAAAACACGTGTCTTGGAGGAGCGCCAGTGGGCTATTGGGGTGGAGGTCTCCGGTTTGAATTGTCGCGGCCTGTCCAAGTCATACCAGAGCCAGGGGGG
>DATJYW010000367.1:0-13257 GCA_035499435.1 Candidatus Acidiferrales bacterium
ATGCAGCAGCAGGCCAGCAGCATCGCCGATCTAGGTTTCATGCTTGCATTGTATAATCACTTCACTCGTGGCCGAGCCAGAGCCCCAATCCGACCCCGCACGAAAAGGCGAGGACGAGCCGATGCTGTACTGCCCGCGCTGTTCGGCGCGTCTCTCCCAGCACAAATGCAAGCTGGTGTGTCCGCAGTGCGGCTACTACATGAGCTGCGCCGATTATTATTAGAGAAGATCATGCCCGACATCCCTGCCCTGCTGGAACGTTTCCGCCGCGGTCCCGAGCTCCTGGCCGTCGTTCTGACCGGTGTCTTCGGCGAAGAAGAGGATTTCGCCCCCGAGCCCGGCAAATGGACCCCGCGCCAAATCGTCGCCCACGTGGCCGACGCCGAATTAGTGGCCGCCCACCGCTTCCGCCAGATGCTCGCCGAAGACAACCCCTCTCTCATCGCTTTCGACCAGGACAAGTGGACGCAGAACCTGGACTACGCAAAGCGCAAACCCAAGCAGTCGCTGGAGACCTTTCGACGCATCCGCGCCGAAAACTACGAGTTGCTCAAGGATCTCTCGCCCGCCGCGTACGATCGCACCGGCAACCACAGCGAGCGCGGAGTAATCTCCATTCTGAATCTCCTCGAAGGCATGGCCGAGCACGCCGAGCAGCACGCCCGCCAGCTCCAGCAAATGCGCGAACAATACAAGTCCAGAAAGAAGTAAGTGGGGCAGGTTTCCCACCTGCCCGTCAGTTCAACCCGCTAAACTATTCCTTTATGTCCCAATCCTTCTATCCCCCCCTCGCCGCCCCTCCGCGCCTGCTCTTCGGACCCGGCCCCAGCATGGTCGCTCCTCGCGTCTACGAGGCCATGCGCCAGCCCGTCGTCGGCCACCTCGACCCGTTCTTTTTCCAGGTGGCCGACGAAATCCGCATGCTCCTCGGATACGTCTTCTCCACCGCCAACCAGTACAACATCGCGATCTCCGGCACAGGCAGTTCCGGCATGGAAGCCGCCGTTGCCAACCTCACCGAGCCCGGCGACAAGTTCGCTCTCCTCACCAACGGCTACTTCGGCGACCGCATCGGCGAGATCGCCGCGCGCCACGGCGCCCAGGTACTCAAACTGGCCAAGCCCTGGGGCGAGCCCTTCGATCCGCAAGAGTCCCGCGAGTTCATCCGCCGCGAGCGCCCGCGCGTGGTGGCGTTCGTGCAAGCCGAAACCTCCACCGGCATGTTCAACCAGGCCAAGCCCATCTCCGAGGCCGCCCATGAGGTCGATGCCCTCGTGATCGCCGATTGCGTCACCTCGCTTGGCGGCATGCCGGTCCTGGTGGACGACAACGGCATCGACATCGCCTACAGTTGTTCGCAGAAGGGACTCGGCTGCCCGCCGGGACTCGCGCCCATCACGGTATCCCCGCGCGCGCTGGAGCGCGTCAAAGCCCGCAAAACGCCGGTGCGCTCCTTCTATCTTGATTTCCAGCTTCTCGACAGCTTCTACGCGGGCCATAAGTATCATCACACCGCCTCGGCCACCGCCTTCTACGCGCTCCGCGAAGGGCTCGCGATGGTCGCCGAAGAAACTCTCGAAGCCCGCTGCGAGCGCCACCGCCTCAACCACGAGACCCTCGTTACCGGCATCGAGTCCATGGGTTTGAGCATGCACGTCGCCGAGGGCCATCGTCTCTGGACACTCAATACCCCACGCATTCCCGAGGGCGTGGACGATGCCAAGGTCCGCGCCTGGCTGCTTGAGCACCGCAACATGGAAATCGCCGGAGGCTTCGGCCCGCTGGCCGGCAAGGTGTTCCGCATCGGCACCATGGGCTACGGCTCCACGCCGGAGAACGTCCACCTCATCCTGGAATCGCTGTCCGCGGCGCTCAAACACGCCGGTTACGCTCCCGCTATCGCCTGACAAAATCGGCAGGCACCCATGAGCGTGTTGTTGATCTTCTTCGCGGCCATCTCAGCCGCCGCCGCCACCTACCCGTCGACCGAAGAGGACTTCGCCAACCCCGAGCGCGGC
Source organism: Candidatus Acidiferrales bacterium (assembly GCA_035499435.1). Lineage (GTDB taxonomy): Bacteria > Acidobacteriota > Terriglobia > Bryobacterales > Bryobacteraceae > Solibacter. The sequence continues at coordinate 2,019 of DATJYW010000367.1, forward strand.
TTCTACGTCCAGACCTCGTACAATCCGGAGCGCGGCCAGACTCGCCCGCTCGACCCCGCCTTCCTTCGCCGCGCCCGCGAAAACGGCATGAGCCTGCTGCGCATGTATTGGGTGCTCTCCGAATTCCGCGACCAGCCGCTCTCGCCCGCCATGCTCGACCGCGTCCGCGCCGATTTCGCCGCCGCCCGTGCCGCCGGCGTCAAGATCATCGGCCGCTTTGCCTACAACTTCGGTCCCATCGGAGCCCCCGATGCGCCGCTCGATCGCGTCCTCGCCCACCTCGATCAGCTCCGCCCGGTGCTGCGCGAAAACTCGGACGTTCTCGCGTTCCTCGAAGCCGGCTTCATCGGCACCTGGGGCGAGTGGCACCATTCCACCAACGGCCTGCTCGACCACAAACGCGAGATCGTCGCCAAAATTCTCGAAACGCTTCCGCCCGATCGCATGCTCGCCCTCCGCTATCCCCGCCTGAAGACCGATCTCTACGGTCCTGAGCCCCTTAACGCCGCCGAAGCCTTCAGCGCCATTCCCAAGGCCCGCATTGGCGCCCACAACGATTGCTTCCTGGCGTCGGACACTGATTGGGGCACGTGGTCGAAAAACGTGGCCGCCGAAAAGGCCTTCTACCACCAGGACAATCTCTTCGTCCCCCAGGGCGGCGAGACCTGCAACATCCAGGAAGATGCCCGACCCTTCGTGGGCTGCAAAAATGCCCTGCGCGAGCTGGCCTACCAGCGCTTCAGCACGCTCAACAGCGGTTATCTGAAAGACGTCCTCGACGGCTGGATCTCCGGCGGTTGCATGCCCGAAATCCGCCGGCGCCTCGGCTACCGCTTCCGGCTCGTGCAGTCTTCCGCGCACACGCAAGGCACGCAGCTCCACGTCGAAGTCTCGGTCCACAACGACGGTTTCGCCAACCTCTACAACCCCCGCCCCCTCTTCCTCGTTTGCCGCAATCGCGCCACGGGAAAGACCGAGCGCTTCCCCATCGGCGACGACCCCCGCTACTGGGTACCCGGCGAGGACTCCGGCTTCCGCATCAGCGTGAAGCTCCCGCCGGGCGAGTACGACCTGCTGCTCCACCTGCCCGACGCCGCGCCCTCGCTCCGCGACCGCCCCGACTTCGCCGTGCGTTTCGCCAACCCCGACGTCTGGGAGCCGGCAACAGGCATGAATCGCCTGTCGGAAAACGTGGCAGTCCGAAAATAGCTTTAGCTGCTTAAGATTTCAACACCTGATACTATGAAATTATGTCGGATAATGGACTCTTCTCTCTGACCGGCCAGGTGGCGGTCGTCATCGGCGGAGGCGGCGTTCTGGCCGGCGCCATGGCCGTCGGGTTGGCCAAGGCGGGCGCCGATATCGCCATCCTCGACGTCAGCGGGGAAGCCGCCCAGAAGCAGGCCAAATCCATCCTCACCCTCGGCCGCCAGGCCGTCGGCATTCCATGCGACGCTACCAGCAAAGTGGCCCTCCAGCACGCCCTGGAAAGCATTCTCGAATCGCTCGGCCATGTCGATATCCTCATCAATGCCGCTGGTGTAAATTCCGGCACTCCGTTCTTCGAGATCACCGAAGAAGAGTACGACCGCATCATGGCCATCGACCTCAAGAGCGTCTTTTTCGCCTGCCAGGTCTTCGGCCAGCAGATGGTGGATGCCGGCCGCGGCGGCTCCATCATCAATATCTCGTCCGCCTCGTCCGGCCCACCCCTCTCCAAAGTCTTCACTTACGGCGTCGCCAAGGGCGGCGTCAACCAGATCACCCAGTTCCTGGCGCGCGAATTAGCTCCGCACAATATCCGCGTGAACGCCATTCTCCCCGGCTTCTTCCCTGCTGAGCAGAACCGCAAGCTCCTCACCGACGAGCGCGTGGCCAGCATCATGGACCACACCCCCATGCAACGTTTCGGCGAAAGCTGTGAGCTGGTCGGCGCGGCCGTCTACCTGGCGTCTCCCCGCGCCGCAAGCTTCGTCACCGGCTCCATTCTGCGAGTTGACGGCGGCTTCCTCGCCATGACCATCTGACCCGTCCGGCTACAATAAAGGTGTGGCCGCCCGCAATCAATACCAGCTTCTCAACCCCGGCGATCGTGCCCCCGGCTTTCGCCTGGCGCGTCTTGAGGGCGGCGAGGTCGGTCTGGCCGATCTGATCGCCGGCGGACCCGTCCTGCTCGCCTTCTACAAAGTCACCTGCCCCGTATGCCAGCTCACACTTCCCTTCCTCGAGCGAATCCACGCGGCGCGCGCCCTGCCGATCTATGCCATTTCGCAGAACGACGCCGCCGACACGCGCGAATTCAACGCCGAATTCGGCATCACCCTCCCCACCCTCCTCGATAGCGAGGAGAGCGGCTTCCCGGCGAGCAACGAATACGGCATCTCGCACGTGCCCACCCTGTACCTGATCGGCACGGACGGCAAAATCTCCCGCGTCATCGAGGGCTGGAGCAAGCAGGAGATCGAATCACTCGGCGCCTTGGCAGGCGTCGGAGTCATCCGCCCCACCGATGACGTCCCCGCCTGGAAGTCCGGCTGAAGCTCCCGCAACTAGATTCCCCGGTCGGGGATTTTACCTCTGAGTTCTTTTCTCCGAGTCTCTGCGCCTCTGCGGTGAATTTGTGCCTGCTAAACTAAGTAAAGCAATGGCCAACCCCATTCAGGACATTTTCGGCACCGCGGCATCCATCGCCAAGGGCATGGGCATCACCTTCAAAGAGATGCTCGGCCCCACCGTCACCGACTACTATCCTGACGAGCCGCCCAAATTCGAACAGCGATTCCGCGGAGTCCACGTGCTCCAGCGCGACGTCAACGGCATGGAAAAATGCGTGGCCTGCTTCCTCTGTGCCGCCGCCTGCCCCTCGAATTGCATCTACATCGAAGCCGCGGAAAATACCGACAAGGTTCGCATCTCCGGCGGCGAGCGCTACGCCAAGGTCTACAACATCGATTACAACCGCTGCATCTTCTGCGGCTACTGCGTCGAAGCCTGCCCCACCGACGCCATCACTCACGGACACGGCTTCGAAATCGCCAACTACAACACTTCCGCGCTCGTCATGCGCAAGGAAGACATGCTGGCGCCGCTCCCTCCCGGATACCAGCCCCCGGCCCTCGGGGCTGATGCGCCCGCCGCGCCTTCCGGCGCACATTAAGAGCATCCCGTGTTTCGCGCCATCCGCGAGCAGATCGATACCATTTTCCGGGAAGACCCTGCCGCCAAAAGCGTGCTCGAAATCTTCCTCTGCTATCCCGGTTTTCACGCCATCCTCGCCCATCGCGTCGCCCACAAGCTGTATCTCTGGCGCACGCCGCTTTTCCCGCGCCTGATCTCCCAGATCAGCCGTTTCTTCACCGGCATCGAAATCCACCCCGGCGCCACCATCGGCCGCCGCTTCTTCATCGACCACGGCACCGGCGTGGTCATCGGTGAGACCACCGAGATCGGCGACGACGTGCTCCTCTACCAGGGCGTGACCCTCGGCGGTACCGGCAACGAGCGGGGCAAGCGCCACCCCACCCTCGGCAACAAGGTGGTCGTCGGCGCGGGCGCGCGCATCCTCGGCAATATCCGCATCGGCGACAACGTCAAGGTCGGCGCGGGCAGCGTCGTGGTTCACCCGGTGCCCGACAACTCCACCGTGGTCGGCATCCCCGGCCGCGTCGTGCGCGTGCGCCCCGAAGGCGGACCGCTCGAGCATGGCCGCCTCCCCGACCCCGAAGGCCAGGCCATCGACGACCTCGCCCGCCGTGTCGCCGACCTCGAGAATCAGATCCGCATGCTCATCGCCGAACACGAGCTGCAGCACCACGGCAAAAACTGAGCCCGTTCAAAGCCATTCCGGCTTGAGCGCCGCGTCCACCACCAGCAGTTCCACCTCCCGCCGCCCCTCGATCAAAACCAGCCCGAGTTCCTCCCAGAGCGCGGTCGCCAGCGCGCGCACGTCTCCCGGTCTCCACTTCAACGCACAGCGGTACGGACCCTGCGGCAATCCTTCGCCGAACACCGGCCGCTTCACCACGTTCTGCAGCCAGGTGAGCAGGATGAAATCGTTGGCGTTCGTCGAATCGAACGCTCCTTCGCGCGCCCAAACGCGCAATCCGGTTGTCGCATCGTCGGCCTGTCCCAGCGTCGGCGGCCGCCCGTTGCTGGTCTTCAGGATGTAAACCGGCACTTCGCGTTTCTCGCGGTGCATCCGGATTTGCAGCCGCTCCTCCAACTCCCGCCCGATCAGCCCGCGCAGTTCCTCGCGCGTATTCGCCGCCGCTTCCTCGCGCCGCCGGAGTTGCAGCCGGTATTCGTCGCACACCACCGCAATCAGGTCGAACCGCTGGCGCGTCATCCACTCCGGCGCCACAATCCGCACTTGCGGAACACCCTCCATCCGCGCCAGCAGGCTCTTGAGCGAGACTCCGCTGGCCTGCAGCGACCACGGGTCGTTTGCTATCCGTCCGAATCGGCCCTCCACGTCCAGCCACGGGCAGCACACCGGATACACCACTCTCGCTCCGGCAGGCTCGAACATCCACTCCGAGGTCCTCTCGAGTGGCTTGTCCAGCTTGCCCGCGGGCGCCAGCAAGAACTCCTTCCAGACCGGCGTCTGACCCGCGGCCGCTGCCGCCAAAACCAGGCTCAGCACCACCCCCCGCATCGCCCGCCATCATACACCGCATGGAGTTATCATCGCTACTGGTGGCGCGGACGATCGGTTTCGGTCGTCGGCGCGTCCGCCCTGGAACAACCCGGCGGCGCTTCAAAAGGCCTCTGCACAGGCCGATAAGCTCTTCATGACTCGGGTTGCTCGTCTCACTCTCGCCTTCGCGCTCAGTTACCCGCTATACGCGGCCGATCTTCCCCTTCCCTCATGGCTGCAGGTCGGCGGCCAGGTTCGCGGACGTTTTGAAAACCCCTCGGGCACCTCGTTCACCAGCAACAACCCCGATGCCTACTACGCCAGCCGCATCCGCCTGGATCTCGGTATCAAGCCTACCTCCTGGCTCCGCTTCTTCGCCGAAGCCCAGGATGCCCGCGTCGGCGCGTACAACACCGCGCCCGCGCCCACTACCCTCTACAACCCGATGGATCTGCGCCAGGGCTACGTGGAGCTCACCTACGAAGGCCCGGTCAGTCTCAAGATGCGCGCCGGCCGCCAGGAAATGCTCTTCGGCGGCGAGCGTCTCATCGGTCCCGCCGATTGGGGTGTGTCGCGCACTTTCGACGCGCTCGATCTCGCTATCTCGCGCGGCCGCTTCAAGGTCGACCTGTTCGCCGGCTCCGCGGTCGCGATCGACAACACCCGCTTCGATCGCCACAAGCCCGGCGAGCACTTCTATGGAGCCTACGGCAGCATCAAGAACGTGATCCCCGGCATGACCGTCGAGCCTTACGTGCTCTTCAAGCAGAACCTGTTGATCAAGAGCGAAACCGCCGTCCTCGGCGACGCCCTCGTCGCCAGTCCCGGCGTGCGCGTCACCGGCAAGCTTCCAGGCCGTTTCGACTACACCATCGAAGGGATTGTCCAGCACGGCACATACTCCTCCGACAACGTCACCGCACACGCCTACACCGCATGCCTCGGCTGGACCATGTCCAAATCCGCGTGGAAGCCGCGCTTCAGCGTCGAGTACAACTACGCCTCCGGCGACCCCACCCAGAAAGACGGCAGCCGCAACACCTTCGATCAGTTCTATCCCAGCAACCACGTCTACTACGGCATGATTGATCAGTTCGGCTGGAAAAACCTCAAAAACTTCCGCGCCGGTTTCGATTTCATGGCGCTGAAGAAGCTCAAGATCCGCACTGACTACAACGACTTCAACCTCGCCACAGTCCAGGATTCGCTCTACAACTCCGCCGGAAGCGCGGCCGTGCTCAACCGCAAGGCCACCAGTCCGCACATCGGATGGGAGCTCAACACCGTTGCGCTCTACCAGTTCAACAAGTACTGGAAATTCGGCGCCGGCCTCGGCCACCTCTTCGCCGGCGAGTACCTCAAGCAATCCAGCTACGGCTTCGGCTATACCTACCCCTACCTGATGTTCGCCGGCACTTTGTAGGACAGGCTTCAGCCTGCCCACCGGCAACCCGTCCCGGCCGCCCCGCTTCGCCGAAGCGCTCCGCCGGCGCCATTGTCAGCGAAGCCAGAATCTCCTGGCCCGCGCTCGCATACCTGCGTTCGAAGAGATGTACGTGGCTGTTCTAGAACCCCGCTGTGACCGTCAGACCCCGGCAATCCAGCGCCGGCGCCCCCTCCCGCCGCGCGACGCCACCCCGCTCGCCCCGCCCGCGCATCTCCCAAATCCGCTGGTGGCTCACGTGTGCGCTGTGCAGTATTCTGGGGTGTTCTGGCATGGAAGGAAGCTCCATCTCCCACTATCGTCTGCTCGGTGCCGCCGGCCGTGGCGGCATGGGAGTTGTGTACAAGGCCGAAGACACTCAACTCGGCCGTTTCGTCGCCCTCAAGTTCCTGCCCGATGAGTTCGCCCGGGACCCGCAGACCCGCGCGCGCTTCCATCGCGAAGCTCGCGCCGCCTCAGCCCTCAATCATCCCAATATTTGCACCATCTACGAGATCGGGGAACAAAATGGCGTGCCCTTCATCGCCATGGAATATCTCGAAGGCGCTTCGCTGAAACAACTCATGGAGCAGGGGCGGCTGGAATCCGATCGCCTGCTCTACATCGCCATCGACGTCGCCAGAGGCTTGGAAGCCGCGCACGAAAAAGGCATCGTTCACCGCGATATCAAACCGGCCAACGTCTTTGTCACCACTGGCGGCCTCTCCAAGATTCTGGACTTCGGCCTCGCCAAGGTGTTGCCGGGCGCCGACCCCGGACGGGACGCCACTGAGGATGTGGCTTCCACCACCGGCACCATCCTGGGCACGATCCAATACATGTCGCCCGAACAGGTGCTCGCCAAGGCCCTCGATGCCCGCTCCGACCTCTTCTCCTTCGGCGTCCTCCTCTATGAAATGGCCACCGGGTCCTTCCCATTTCGCGGCGACTCCACCCCGGCCCTGATCGTGTCCATCGTCCACGACCCGCCGGTCCCGCCTCTCCGCGTCAGGCCGGATCTTCCCGACGACCTCTCGCGCATCATCGCCAAGTGCCTCGAAAAGTCCCCCGACCTCCGTTACCAGCATGCCGCCGACATCGTCGCCGATCTGAAGCGCCTCAAGCGTGACTCGGGTTCGCAGAAGCTCGCCCGCGAATCGCTCAGTGGCGCCCGCCTGGCCCCGCCCGAATTGCCCCCTCCCGCGAACCGCCGTCGCCTGGCGGTATGGGCCGGCGCGGGCGCGCTCATCCTGGCCGCCCTCGCCATCGGTATCTTCTACCGCACCGGACATCCTCTCTCCACCTCAACTGCCGGAGCATCCGTCGAAGCCCCGCTTACCGTTCGCCCGCTCGCCACTTTGCCCGGCCGCAAACAACGCCCCATCTTCTCTGCCGATGGCAACGCCATCGCCTTTGCGTGGGACGGCGGCGAAGACGACCGCAACTCCGACGTCTATCTCATGCAGGTGGACGCCGGCCGCCCCCTACGGCTCACCAGCCACCCGGCCAGCGAGTGGCCCCAAGCCTTCAGCCCCGACGGCCGCCGCCTCTACTTCACCCGCCAATCCGAAAGCGACTTCGCATCCTTCTGGATACCCACCCTGGGCGGCGACGAGACCCGCGTCACCGATGGCATCGTGACCGACATTTCCCCGGATGGCCGCCTCGCCGCCGTGGTTCGCCCAGGCCCTTCTCCAACCGGGTCCGGAGTGTTCGTCCTCGACCTCAACACCGGCGCCGCCCGGAGGCTGGCCACGGACTTCGGTTCCATGAATCCCAAGTTCGGTCCCGACGGACAGTGGCTGTACGTTCAGGACGGACCCGACCGCGACCACCTGAGCCTCCACCGGGTTCCGGTTCAAGGGGGCAAGCCAGAACCGGTTTCGTTCGCCGGTCTGCCCGCTGACGTGGATCGCGTCGAAACCGTCGAAATGCCCCTCCGCCGTTCGCGCATGCTGATTTCGGCAAGGACCCGCAGCAGCAATGCTCTGGTTTCCTTCATCGCCAATTCGGATGGCTCGGAGCTGCGAAGACTGCCCTCCAGCGTACCCCCCGGCGCTCTCTCGCCCGATGGCAGGCAAATGGTGAGCGTCCGCAGCTCTTTCGGCGTGAAACTCTATCGCGTCGAGGCCTTCCCGCGCCCTGGCGAAAAAGCGGTTCCGGAAAAGGTGCTGGACACGCCCAACGAGGAATACTCGCCCCGAATTTCGCCCGACCGGAGCCGCGTCCTCCTCAGTTCCTATCGCCCTGGCCGGTGGGAGATCTGGCTCTGGAACATCGAATTCACCGACGGCCGCCCGCTGTTCAGCCGCGAAGGCGGGACCGCCGGCTCGCCTGCCTGGTCGCCCGACGGCAAGTGGATCGCATTCGACGCCCGAACCAGGAACGCGGCCGGCGACATCTGGCTGATGCCGGTCGGCGGCGAGCCCAAGATCCTGGTCGACCACCCCGACGACGATGTCACTCCCTGTTTCGATCCTTCCGGACAGTCGATCGCTTTCAACTCTAACCGCACCGGCTCGTTTCAACTCTTCCGGGTTCCCGTGAGCGGCGGACCGGCGGCGCAGGTCACGCAGGGCGGCGCTTTCACCTGCCAGTTCTCCGAAGATGGCCGCTACATCTACTACCTGAGGACGCGCAATGGCGGCGAGATCTGGCGCATCGATCTCGCTCAGCACCGCGAAGAGCCCGTCGTCCCCGAAATGAAGTCCCGAAACTGGAAAGTCCTGTCGGACGGTATCTACCTTCTCGATTCGCAGAACAACTCGCAGCTCGGAACCGCCTCCCGGGTTGCCGATGCCCGCTTCTACCGCTTCGCCACGCGCCGCATCCAGGACCTGGGATTTCGCACCCCCAAAGCCGCCACCTTCATCGGCATCGACATCTCGCCCGACCGGAAATGGCTCTACTACAGCCAGATCGATTCAGCCGCCAGCGAACTGTTCCTCACAGAGAATCTGCCCTTTTAGATTGGAGCTGACCCGAAACGTACTCCCCATAGCTTGCATCGTCTATCATGGGAGCGCCGCATCATTTGATGGCGCACTGCCGCCACCCGCCTGGATCGTTTGTTGCCCGAAGGCTTGAGAGAGTATTGAGAGGGTTGCTGGTAATTGCCGAATCACAAAGGAGTACGCGATGAGACTACGTGTTCTTCCGTGGCTGGCGGTTTCGAGTGCGGCTGTCGCGCCGGCGTTGGCCGCATCCTGCGAAAGCCTGGCATCGCTGGCATTTCCTGACGCTAAAATCACCCTGGCGCAGACTGTGGCCGCAGGAGAATTCTCTCCTCCTGGCGCCGCGGGAGGGGCCGCCAAGGGAACCGCGGCCGCGCACTACAGGACGCTGCCGGAATTCTGCCGGGTCGCGGCAACGCTGACGCCTACCAGTGACTCCGACATCAGGATCGAAGTGTGGCTGCCGGCCCAAGGCTGGAACGGAAAGTTCCAGGCCGTCGGCAATGGCGGCTGGGCGGGAGTAATCAGCTACTCGGCCCTGGCCGAGGCCGTCCGCGAAGGCTACGCGGGCGCATCCACCGACACCGGACACGTGGGAGGCAGCGGCAGTTTCGTCCTGGGGCATCCCGAAAAACTGGCCGATTTCTCCTGGCGCTCGGAACATGAGCTGGCGGTCAAAGGCAAAGCAATCGTCCGCGCCTTCTACGGCAGCCCCGCGCGGCGGTCGTATTGGAACGGCTGTTCCACCGGCGGACGTCAGGGCCTCAAGGAGGCGCAGAAATTCCCCGACGATTTTGACGGCATCATCGCCGGCGCTCCGGCCAATCGCACGCTGATCGGATTGTGGAATGGCGTGGCCATGTTTAAGGAAGCCGGCAGCTTCGTGCCGCCAGCCAAATATCCCGCAATCCACCAGGCAGTGCTGGAGGCGTGCGATGCACTGGACGGCCTGAAGGACGGTCTCATCGCCGATCCCGCCCGCTGCAAATTCGATCCCGGCACGTTGTCGTGCAAAGGCCCCGACAGCCCCTCTTGCCTTACCGCGCCTCAGGTGGAAGCGGTCCGCAAGATCTACGCTCCGCCAACCGATCCACGAACGGGAAAAGAGATGTTCTCGCCCCTGCCGCGAGGCAGCGAGTTGGGTTGGACCGCCATGGGCAGCGGCCCCGAACCCGCCTCCCTCGCGCTCGATCAATTGAAGTACGTGGTCTTCAAGGACCCCAACTGGGACTGGCGCACGTTCGACTTCACTCGCGATGCCGCGCGCTTCGACCTGCCCGAGAACCTGCCGATGAACGCGACCGATCCGAATCTGAAGCCGTTCTTCGCGCACAACGGAAAGCTGCTCCTGTATCACGGCTGGAGCGATTCGCAGGTTTCCCCGTTCGCCACCGTCAAGTACTACCAGACCGTAGTGGAAACGCAGGGCGGCCCGTCCCAAACGGCCGGCAACGTCCGCCTGTTCATGGCGCCGGGCATGGGCCACTGCGGCGGAGGCGACGGCCCGAACGCGTTCGACAAAGTGGGCGCGTTGGACCGGTGGGTCGAGAAAGGCGAGGCGCCCCAAAGCACGATCGCCTCCCACAGCACCGGCGGCAAGGTGGACCGCACGCGCCCATTGTGTCCATATCCCCAGGTGGCGCAATACAGGGGAACCGGAAGCATCGACGACGCGGCCAACTTCGCATGCACCCTGCCGTAGCGGCTGGACCCTTCGCGAGCTCCTGATCGTCAGGCGGACAATGCCCTCCTTTGATATCCTGCTCCCGTGACCATCATCTTGCGTCAGAGCTCCGCCAAGACCGCGGCTCTGGCTCTCACCTGTGCGCTGTTAGCCGCCGGCAGCGCGCATACCGCGGAGATCAAGGTGGTCTCTTCCGGGGGGTTCACGGCCGCCTGGCTGGAACTGGCCCCCGAATATGAACGCGCCACGCATCAAAAACTTGTGACGGAGTTCGGGCCTTCCCTGGGAACGACTCATAACGCCATTCCCCTGCGCCTCGAACGCGGTGAGGCCATCGATGTCGTGATTCTGGCAGCGCCTGCGCTCGCAGAGCAGATCGGTCACGGCAAGGTCCGCGCGGACAGCCGCGTCGACCTCGTCCAATCCTTCATCGGCATGGCCGTCAAGGCAGGATCGCCCAAGCCCGACATCAGCTCGGTCGATGCGCTGAAGCGCACGTTGCTGGCGGCAAAGTCGATCGCATATTCCGATAGCGTCAGCGG
>DATJYW010000368.1:0-3243 GCA_035499435.1 Candidatus Acidiferrales bacterium
GGTGAGACGCCGTGGTTCTCCACGTCCCACGCGCCTTCCAAGTTGTAGAAGGCGAGGTTGGGCGTACCCACATTGCCGCCGTCGATCAGGTCGCCCGGTCCGGTGTAGTGGCCTACCAAGCCGCCCCACGTTCGCATCCCGACCAGCGAGCCCAGGCCCGACTTGCGGAACAGCCACGGCATGGCATCGCCGCCGGAGCCCGCCATTTCGTTCACGATCATCACCTTCGGCCCGAAGATGCCTTCCATGGGAACCGTGATGTCCTGGCCCTCCCGCATGGTAAACCGACCCATCAGCGGCCTGCGCAGATAGTCGATCACGTAGTCCGCGATGGAGCCGCCGCCGTTGAAGCGTTCATCGATGATCACGGCCTCTTTGCTCACCTGGCTGAAGAAATAGCGGTTGAAATTGGAGTAGCCGCCGCCGGCGGTATTGGGCAGGTAGACATATCCCACGCGGCCCCCGGTCAGTTGATCCACCTTGCGGCGGTTGTCCTCGATCCATGCGAGGTTGCGCAGGCCGGTCTCGTTGGCCACCGGAACTACGGTCACCTGGCGCGCGTTCGCACCCGAGGGATCCGAACCTACCCGAATCACGATGGACTTGCCCGCGGTCTCCTCGAAGAAGCTGTACAGGTTGGCGGGCGGACGAACGTCCCGCCCCTGCACCGAGATCAGGTACTCGCCGGCCACGACGCTGACTCCCGGCTGTGTCAGTGGCGCTTTCAGGCTGGGATTCCAGTTCTCGCCGTTGTACACCTTGGCGAAGCGGTACCGGCCGTTCTCGACCGTGTAGTCGGCGCCGAGCAGGCCGCACTGGATGCGCTTGACTTCGGGCCTGTCGCCTCCGCCGACGAACATGTGTCCCACGGTCATCTCGCCCAGCATCTCTTCGAACAGGTAGTTGAGATCGTCGCGGCTCGAAATATTGGCCAGGTACGGCTCGTACTTCTTCTCGATGGCTTCGCGATTCAGTCCGTGCAGGCCGGGATCGTAGAAGAAGTCCCGTTCATCGCGCCAGACCTGGTGATACATGTGCTCCCATTCGGCGCGCGGATCCACCCAGGCTTCCATGGTGTCCAGCTTCAGGGGCCCTCCGCCCTGTCCGGGCGCGGGCGGTGTGGGAGGCTGTTTTCCAGCCGCGCCGATGAAGTATTGCTGCCCTTGCCGGTAGAGCATCTTCTCGCCGTTCGCCGACACGGTAAAGCCGCTGATGCCGTCGCGAATCTTCTCCGTTTTGCGAGTTTTCAGGTCAAACATCTGCAGCGCGAGACCCTCGCCGGGCCCGGGCTGCATCGAGTCCACCATCGGGGCTTCCATGAGGAAGAGGATGCCCGTCTTGCCGGGTCCCATGGAGACGTAGTTGCGCGCAGGAATGGGGAGCGCGAGGATTCGCTGGCCGATGTTGTCGAGATCGATCTTGACCGCTACCTCCTTCTTCGCGGCATCTTCGGGCTTCTTGGCCGTGTCTGGCGGAGGCGGCTCTTCATCGCTCTCCGGCGCCAGCGGCGAAGGAAGGTCCTTGGCCAGGACTACCACGTACACGCTGCGGGTCACCGGCCGCTGGATACTCGACATGTCGAGCCATCCAGAGCTCAATGCCGCATCGGTGCTGGCAGTAAAGTACAGATACTTGCCTTCTTTGTCGAAGGCCGCGTTGGCGGCATCGCTCATGCCGTCGGTGATCTGGAACGTCTTATCCTGCTCCACCGAGTACGCGAACACAGCGTGCAGATGACTCTTGAGTTTCTTGGTATAGGCGATCCATTTGCTGTCCGGCGACCACGCGGGATTCAACGCGACCGGGCCCGCGTAGGTGTCGGTGTCGATGCGCACCGGAGTGCGTTTCTCCAGGTCGATGTAGCACACGTTCAGGCGGTGATCGGTGTAGGCGATCTTCTTGCTGTCCGGCGACCACCGCGGCGTGTGCGGAAAGACAGGCGGCATCCCGAGGCCGATCTTGCGCACCTCGCCGAGGCCGTTCTGATCGCGAATCTCCAACTGGTATTCGCCGGAGGCATCGGAGAAGTAGGCGATCGATTTGCCGTCCGGCGACCATGCGGGATCGCGCTCCTCGGCGGCCACCGTGTTCGTGAGGTTGCGGATGTCGCCCTTTTCCGCGGGCACCGTGAAGATCTCGCCGTGAGCCACGAACAGGGCGCGTGCGCCGGTCGGAGAGATTCCGGCGGCGCGAATCTCGTTGGGTGAGAACTTGCGGAAATGAGGCCGGATCTCGGTGATGTCGCCGGTAAGACGCACGTCGACCGCGCGCGTCTTGCGCGACTTCATATCGTAAACGTGCAGTGCGCCGAACTGTTCGTAGACAATCGCGTCCGGACCGGCGGACGCGGACTTGAAGTCCAGGCCGTCGTTCTTCACTACTTCGGCGACCTGCTTCGATTTCGTGTCGTAGGCGAACAGGGATACCGCGCCGTTGCGGTCGGAAAGGAAGTAGACCGTATCGCCGACCCACATCGGGTTAGAGTCGTTGGAGTTGTTGCGCGGGATCTTGACGACACTGGAATCGGACAGGGTGGCGATCCATATCGGCGTGGTCTGGCCGCCGCGATACCGCTTCCAGGCGCGCTGCCACTGGTCGGTGGGCACGTATGCGAGTTTCGCGCCGTCGGGCGAGTAGGAGCCCGCCACCGCGCGGTCGAGAGGCACCTGCGTTTCAAAGCCGCCATCGACGGGAACCGTGAACAACCGGCTGAAATTCGAGTAGCTGGTGCGGCCCGAGGTGAAGAGCACCTGCTTTCCATCGGGCGTCCATCCCACCACACGATCGGGCGCCGGGTGATAGGTGAGCCGCCTGGGCGTGCCGCCGGAGGCGGGGATCACGAAGACGTCGACGTTGCCGTCGTATTCTCCGGTGAAGGCGATCTGGGTTCCATCGGGCGAGAAGATCGGATCGGTCTCCACGCCCGGCCCGGTGGTGAGGCGGACGGCCTCGCCGCCGTCGCGGCTGATGCTCCACAGGTCGTCGGCGAAGCTGAAGACGATCTGCGTGCGGCTGATGGTGGGATGCCGCAGCAGCAGCGGTTTGTCGTTAGCGGGTGCGCACCAGAGCGCGGATGCCGCGGAGACGAACAGGACGAGAGTAAGCGGCTTCATTCGCGGATTTCTCCTCCGCCGATTATAGTTCCTGGCACAGAGGATCAGGGTCGCATCAGAACATCAGCCGCGCCGAGATCTGTAATTGCCGCGGGCCCCAGATCAGGTTGCTGGTGGCGGTCGGCGCCAG
>DATJYW010000369.1:0-17855 GCA_035499435.1 Candidatus Acidiferrales bacterium
CATTCTGGCCGCGCTGCACAAACCCATGGCGCGTACGGTTCGCGTTGCCCTCTGGGGCGGCGAAGAGCAGGGCGTCTACGGCTCAACCGCTTACGTGCAGCAGCACTTCGCGCAACGCACCACCATGGTGAAGACCCCCGAATACGACAAGCTGGACGTGTACTTTAATGACGACGGCGGGTCCGGCCGCTTCCGCGGTGTGTCGGCGGGGGGTAGTCCGCAGATGGCCGCCATCTTCAGGTCCTGGATTGAGCCCATCAAGGATCAGCACATCGTTGCGGTTTCTGGCGGAGATCAGTTCCGGCCCACCACCAGCCCTGGGGGTACGGACTCGTCCGCATTTTCGTGGATCGGCCTGAACGGCATCGGCTTCCAGCAGGACGCGCTGGAGTACGGCACCCGTACCCACCACTCCAACGCGGACACCTATGACCGCGTGCAGAAGGACGATGTGATGCAGAGTTCCATGATCGAAGCATGGTTTGCGTACAACGCGGCCACCCGCGCGGAGATGCTCCCGCGAATCCCGACGCCGGCCCCTGACCCCAACGCGAAAAGCCACGAGTAGAGGGCGAGTTCATTCGGAGCAGACGGTGAACCCTGACGGCAAAGGTGCCTCGAAATGGATTTGCTCTCCGGTGATGGGGTGGTGGAATTTCAGAAACTGGGCGTGCAGGAAATATCCCACTGGGGCCAGCAAGCTCGCGCCGCACGACCTGCGCCGAAGCTGTGCCAGACTCTGCCGCGCCGCTGGCGGCGAACTGGAGCAGATCCAATTCCTCCTCGGCATATCTCTGTGCAAACGACGGAGCGATACCTCGGCTGCACGCAACGAATTGCTTCTGCAGTAAACGACAAAATCGGAATCGAACCCGCGCCCTGAGTTCCGACTGGGGAAGGGTTGGCGACCACACGCTGGCAATCAACGGCCTAATTTCGGATAGCGCCTCACTTGGGCGAGTGTCGGAGGGCGTATCATAGTCGGCATGACAAATGTAGCGTACGTGTCGAAGGTGCGGATCGAGCGCGTTAAGGGACCGCTTCGGCGCGCATGGCTACCCACAGAGCAGGACCCCGTTCTCTTCGGGGTGCATGGCGCGGTAGCGGAACACTACAAGGTGCCTCGTGATGTCCTCGAACCCCATGCGACCACGTTGGACTACATTGTCGCGGCAGCGGCGGGCTGACTCACCGGGACGTTCGGAGGCGCGCTGGAGGCGCGTCAGATCGATGCATCTGGCGGTAAGTTGACAGCGGATGCGACGGGCGAAGTGGAGACAGAGGATGGAGTCCTGATCATCCGGCGCATTCACGTAGTGCTGCGTCTACAAGTGGTTCCTGAGCACAGGAAGACCGCCGAGCGCGTGCACGGCATTTTTGCCGATTTCTGCCCCGTCTACCGGACGTTGAAACCGGCCATCAACGTCACAACGGAACTGGCGTTCACAGCCGGGTAGGACCGGCATCTCCGAACTCACACGACCGCGACTTTGACGTTGTGAATCGGGGGCAGCGAATCGAACAGGCAGTCCCATTGCTCGCCACCCTCCCTCCCGATCCATAGCTGGCCGGTCGTCGTGCCGAAGTAGAGTGCCGGCGCCTTAAGCCGGTCGATGTCCATCGCGTCGCGCAGGACCGTGAAATAGCTTTGCTTTTTAGGCAGTCCCCGCGCGAGCCGGCTCCATGACTCGCCGCCACTCTCGCTGCGCCACACCGCCGGCGCGCCGCCCGGACAGGAGCGCGTCGCCCCCTCAAGGGGCATGACGTATACCGTGTCGGCGTCGTGCGGGTGAACCACGATGGGAAATCCGAAGTCCGACGGCAATCCCTTGGCGATCGATCGCCACGAGTGGCCATAGTCGTCACTGCGCAGTACGCCGATGTCCGGCCGCGGCCCCCCAGGCCCGGTCCAATCTGCCCATCCGCCGTGGTTCTGCATGTAGAGCCGGCCGGGCGCGGCATCGTGCCTTGCGATCTTGTGCACGCACTGTCCGTACTCTGGATAGGGATCGGGCGCGAAGCCGGCGCCGACGCCTTGATTGGACGCCCGGAATGTTTCGCCGCCGTCCTCGCTCAGATAGTGACCGCCGGTCGAGATGGCGAGGTGCATACGATTTCCGTCGCGAATAATCGTGTGCATGCAGAGCCCGCCATTGCCCGGTTGCCACTTGCGTGCGTGATCGTGGTTGCTGATTCCGGGCACGAGTTCCCACGAATCGCCGCCGTCGTGACTCCTGAACAAGGACGCCGGTTCCACGCCGCACCATAGTTCCTTCCTGCCTCTGCCGGCCTCGAGTGACCAGATGTTGGCAAGCGCTCGCCCATCCTCTTGGGGAAACGCGGGCGCCGACTTGGTCTCCTTGAAGCTCTTTCCCATGTCCGTCGAACGCAACAGTTTCATGCCGAAGAACGGATTACAGCTAGAAGCATAGACGCGCGGTGTCCCGCGCGTGTCGATCAGCGTCGAGTACACAGGGACGCCGGGACCGAAGGGCCCCCGGAGTGCGAAGCTGCGCCTCGGCTTCGTGCCGTCCGCCACAAACACACCCTTCTTCGTGCCGATAGTGAGAATGACTCGATCCGGCATCTTCAACCTCCCGAGACTGCCGGTAGAATCGTCACCACGTCCCCCCGCGTGAGCCTTGTATCGACTCCTTCGAGGTCGCGCACATTGTCCGAGTTCACGAACACGTTCAGGTGCCGGCGCACCGTACCCGTTTCGTCACAGACATTGCGATACAGAGCGGACTGATTCCGCTGCAGCTCCTGGAGTGCATCGCGGACAGTGTGCGCCGAGATCGAGAGCTGCGCTGCACCTGCACAGTACGTGCGTAACGGGCCCGGGACATGGATCGTGATGGTCGGCGTTGGGCCCATCGTGTGAGACGAAGCTTATCATTGGCGGTTGGGACCACGCAACCGCGTGAGCAGCATCTGCGTCAGCGGCACGCCAAGCAGTCGATCCGCTCAAACGCTGGCTTCTGTTCCGGCATTCTCGGCGATCGACAAACGAGTCACTACCAGTGACGTATCGTCGCTATCTCGTTGATTGGAGCAGGGACGTCTGCTCGGGTTGGAAGACGTGGTACTCGTAGGGAGGTTCAGGAACCGGTAGCCCCTCCGGAGCTTCGCCGACGGTCCATCCGGGGAAGATCCTCGCATACATTGGCGCCGGCAGCATGGGCGAGGTCTATAAGGCTCGCGATACGCGCCTGAATCGGATGGTCGCGATTGCCGGAATATAGTGCCGTGGCGGCGAGTCTGGCGATGTGCCCGGGGCATGCGAGATGGTGCGAAGCGCAGTGAGGACGGGATGGCGAGATGCGGGGTGGATGGAGCGGGATCCGGAGCTGGGGATTGCCAGGGGGGAGGCGGCATTCCGGGAGTTGGTAGAAGAGGTGCGGCGTGCGCCCGGAGTGCGGTTCGAGGCGGGGTAGGGCTCCGTTGCCAACTCCTCGCGGCGCAACACGTCCGCGCAGCGGCCGGCTACGGTTCGCGAAATGTGGACCATCCGCTCGGAATGAGGCACCGACACCTCTCGCATAGGGTTTTGCAACCTCAAGGCGTAGAATAGTCTCTTTGCCAAACCAAACAGGAGCAACCCATGAACTCTACAGAAGCCAAGATCGTCGCCGATTACCTGCTCGGTAATTTCGATTCCGAGATGCAGACTACCGTGGGCGTGTTAGCCGCCGTCCCGACTGACAGGCTCGCCTACCAGCCCGACTCCCTCGCCAAATCCGGAATCGGCCTCGTGCGCCACATTGTGCTCGAAGACGAGTGGTTCCTCAATTCCATCGCGGATGGTCAATTCAATCCGCCTCCGGACGACTCAGACGCCTGTGGCATCATGACCCCCGCGGAAGGCGTCGCTCAATACCGAGCGAAGTTGCCGGCCGCCCTCGCCCGTGTGCGTGCGATGTCCCCGGAACAATTAACCCGAGTCCTTGATCTCTTCGGGATTCTCCAGTTAACGGCTGTCGATTTCATCGCCCTCGCCCTCAAGCACTCCGTACACCACCGCGGTCAACTCAGTAGCTATGTCCGTCCGATGGGAGGACGCGTCCCCAGCATTTATGGGCCCTCCGCGAATACCGCGACCGCCTGACCTCCACGCTGGTCCTGGTGTCGAGATTTCCAGTCAGCCTGAATCGCCCGCTGCCGCCGCGAGATGGCGAAAAATCGAAGCACCTGCCGCGCGGATCCTCGGCGACTCGAAGATTCATCGGAAACGGCGGTGTGTAAGCTGCACTGCTTTCCGGGCGGATCACGCGCAAACAGGCTCTGGCGGCTGCATCGGCAGACCTTGACTAGCACAGCCGACCTGACCTTGCATCTTCAATCTTCTGACTTCACTTTTCGGCCATTGCCTCCGAACCCGTTCACGGGCCATCTGTCCCAATCAATTCAATCACTTACGCCATCTGCGCTTGCCCTCGGCGCTTAAAATGAAAACAGGAGGGGATGTCCCGAAGATCGCGCCCTCCGGCGCGCCTTCTCACGCCTCGCGATCGCGAGCCGCACTTCACCCGGCCATCCAACCCATCATGATTTCCGACAAGCATTCCGAGCAGGCGCGCATCAACGGCGCCCGCTCCAAGGGCCCCAAAACCCCGCGCGGCAAAGCCTTCTCCTCGCGCAACGCCATGCGCCATGGCCTGCTCTCCAAAACCGTGCTCCTGCGCAACGAAAACGCCGGCGCCTTCCGCGCACTCTTCAAGGTCTATACCGAACGCTTCGCTCCCCTCGACGACGTCGAGATCGGCATCATCGAGGAATGGTCGCCGCCTACACGGCGTCCTCCATCGTTACCAGACCCGCCTCCACCTCATCCACTCCCGCGACCGCGCCCTCCGCGATCTCGCCACCATGCGCGGCAAGCTCGCCATCAAATCAGCCGAACCAAACGAACCCAACAGGCCCTTTATTTGCAACAAAGCCGTCAATCCGGAACCCACCGAAAACCCACAGAATACCCAAGTTTCGCCCGCAAAACCCTCGGGCGAGGGTCCAGAACGGTGCAGGGGATTTCGAGGAGCCGGAAGGCCCCGGCCCCTGACCCCCGACCCAGGAGCGAAGCGACAATTAACCCGACATTCGACTCTGAAATCTGCTATACCGGAGTCGGCTGCACAGGAGAAGCCACTCGCATGCCACGAGCCACTGTTCTGCGAGCCGCCCTCGAACGCCGCCGCGCCTTGGTCGTGCCGGGAGCGCACGACGCCCTCTCCGCCAAAGTCGCCGAAAGCGCCGGGTTCGAAGCCGTCCAGGTCTCCGGCTTCGGACTCGCCGGAAGCCTTCTCGCCAAACCCGATGTCGGGCTGGTCGACATGAAGGACATCCTCGATATCACCGGCCACATCGCGCGCGTTGTCCGCATCCCGGTCATGGCCGATATCGACACCGGAGGCGGCAACGCCCTAAACGCCGCCGCCATCGCCGAGCGCCTGATCGAGATGGACATCGCCGGGGTCAACATCGAAGACCAGGTTTTCCCCAAGCGCTGCGGCCACATGGAAGGCAAGCAGGTCATCCCCGCCGAGGAGATGGCGGGCAAGGTCCGCGCCATGGTGGATGTGCGCGCGCGCCTGGGCCAGGATATCGTGATCAACGCCCGCACCGACGCGTTCGCGCCCCTCGGCCTGCACGAGGCCATCTTCCGCGCCAATCTCTATCTCGATGCCGGCGCCGACATGGTCTTCATCGACGGCATTGCCACCCGGCACGATATCGAACGCGCCGTGCGCGAAATCCGCGGCCTGCTGAGCGTGAACCTGATGGACGCGGTCACCGGCGTCAAGACCGAGCTCATTCCCATTCCCGAGCTGGCCAAAATGGGGGTGGCGCGCGTCAGCATCCCGGTGGCCTCGATCCTGGTGATGCACAAGGCGCTGGTGGATTTCTTCCGCGCGCTGCACGCTTCACCCAACGGCCTGCTGGCCGGCGAGACGTTCCGGCTCTCCGGATTCAAGGACTACACGAATTTCGTCGGGCTGCCCGAATACCGCGCCCGGGAAGAGCAGTTTCTGCCGGCGCTGGCCGGCAAGCGCTGACTTCCAAGGGAGCAGCTTCATGCCCATGACATTGGCTGAAAAGATACTCGCCCGCGCATCCGGGCGAAGCGAGGTCGCGCCGGACCACCTGGTGGTGGCCAGGGTCGATCTCGCCATGAGCCACGAAAACGCCGACCTCGTCCGCAAGAGCTTTCTCGATATCGGCGTGCCGCGCGTCTGGGACCCCGAGAAGATCGTCATCGTCTTCGATCACCGTGTCCCCGCGGAGAGCGAGAAGACCGCGACAACCCACAAGGCGGTGCGCGAGTTCGTCGCCGCGCAGGGCATCCGCCACTTCTACGATGTGGGCCGCGGCGGCATCTGCCACCAGGTGCTGGCGGAAAACGGCCACGTGCGCCCCGGCATGATCGTAGTCGGCACGGACTCCCACACCACCACCCACGGCGCGTTCGGCGCGCTGGCCACCGGCATCGGCGCCACCGAGATGGCCGGGGTCTGGTGCGAAGGTACGCTGTGGTTCAAGGTGCCCAGTACGCTGCGCATCCAGGTTGAAGGCAAGTTCCGCCCGTGGATTTCCGCCAAGGACCTGATCCTGCACGTGATCGGCATGTTGGGCGCGGCCGGGGCGGACTATCGCGCGGTCGAGTTCGATGGCGCCGCCGTCCGCGATATGAGCGTGGCCAGCCGCATGGTGCTCGCCAACCTCTCGATGGAAATGGGCGCCAAGTGCGCATTCACACCCGTGGATGATACGCTCATCGAATACCTGTTCCCGCTGTGCGGCGGCGAGTTGGAACCGATCGCGCCCGATCCCGACGCGCGCTACGAGCGGCTGATCCACGTGCACGCCTCCGAAGATCTCCCCGAGCCGGTGGTCGCCTGCCCGCATGCCGTGGACCGCGTGAAGCCGGTCTCGGCTCTCGGCGATATCCCGGTGCACCAGGCGGTGCTCGGAAGCTGCACCAACGGGCGTCTGGAAGACCTGGAGATCGCGGCAGCCATGGTCGCGGGACGGAAGGTGCATCCGCGCACGCGCCTGATCGTCATCCCGGCGTCGCAGCAGATCTACCGTGCCGCCATCCGGGCCGGATATATCGAGACCCTGATCGCGGCGGGCGCCATGATCAATCCGCCCGGCTGCGGTCCGTGCGTGGGCGTGCACCAGGGCATTCTGGCCGCGGGCGAGACCTGCGTCTCGTCCACTAACCGGAATTTCCTGGGCCGCATGGGCAGCAAGGATTCGCTGGTGTACCTGGCCAGCCCGGCCGTGGTGGCGGCGAGTGCGATCGCCGGGCGTCTGATCCATCCGATGGAGGTCGCCAAGGAGAGCATGCTATGCCTGACCAGGGGCTGACACTGCGCGGCACGGTACGGGCCGTGCTCGGCGAGAACATCGATACCGACCTGATTTATCCCGGGCGGTACCTCAACATCACCGACCGCGAGAAGACCGCGGAGCACCTCTTCGAGCTGGCCTGGCCGGAGATCCGCGGCGCTTTGAGGCCGGGCGATTTCATCGTGGCCGCGAAAAACTTCGGCTGCGGATCGAGCCGCGAGCAGGCGGCCGCGGCACTGAAGTTCGCTGGCGCGGGGGCGGTGATCGCGGGCAGCTTCGCGCGGATTTTTTACCGCAACGCCATCAATCTTGGCCTGCCGGCAGTGGTCGCGCCGGATGCCGCGGCGGTCTGCCGCGTCGGCGACGAGTTGGCGCTCGACCTGACGGCCGGCTCGATTCGCAATCTCACCCAGGTACGGGTCATGGAAGCGGCCGCGCTCGATCCGCGCGCGGTCGAGCTGCTCGCCGCCGGCGGGCTGATTCCCTATTTGAAACGGAAGTACGCAGCGTAGGTCAGGAGGCTTCATGCGAAAGTACCGTATTGCCTGGCTCCCCGGAGATGGCATCGGTCCCGAAGTGTGCGATGCCGCGCGTCTAGTCCTCGACGCCGCCGGTTTTCATGCCGACTATCTGCACGGCGATATCGGCTGGGAATTCTGGCGCAAGGAAGGCGATGCCCTTCCCCAGCGCACGCTCGACCTGCTGGCCGCGACCGATGCTGCGTTTTTCGGAGCGATCACCTCCAAGCCCGCGTCGGAAGCGGCCCGCGAGCTGGCGCCCGAGCTTGGCGGGCGGGGCTTCAGCTACCGCAGCCCCATCGTGCGCATGCGGCAGCTTCTGGATCTGTACACCTGCCTGCGTCCCTGCCGCGCGTTCCCCGGAAACCCGCTCAATTACCGCGACGGCATCGACATCGTGGTCTTCCGCGAGAACACCGAGGGCATGTACATCGGTGTCGAGTTTCCGCGGATTCCCGACATCCTGCGCGCCGACCCGGCCATCCGCAAGCTGCCCGGCGAGGCCGCGGTGTCCATCCGCAGCATGACCCCACAGGCCTCGCGGCGCATCGTGGAAACGGCATTCCAGTACGCGGTGAAGCACGGACGCCGCAAGGTGACCGCCGTGCACAAGGCCAACGTGCTGCGCGCCACCTGCGGCATGTTTCTGGAGGCGGCCCAGGAAGTGGCCGCCCGCTACCCGCAGATCCAGTTCGAGACGGCCAACGTCGATGCCATGTGTATGTGGCTCCTCAAGAACCCGTCGAGCTACGACGTCATCGTCACCACCAACCTGTTCGGCGACATCCTGAGCGATCTCTGCGCCCAGCTCGTGGGCGGTATGGGCTTCGCTTACAGCGGCAATATCGGCGACAAGTACGCGGTGTTCGAGCCGACCCACGGCAGCGCCCCCAAGTACGCCGGCCAGAACAAAGTGAACCCGATCGCCGCCATCCTGGCCGCCAAGATGATGGCCGAATGGCTCGGCGAGACCACGGTGGCGCGCATCATCGAGCACTCGGTGGCCAATGTGATCGAGCACGGCTCGCCAAGGACCTATGATATGGGCGGAACGGCCGGTACGCACGAGATCGCGCGCGCCGTGGCAGTGCGCGCTGCGGCACTCTCCGAGCATCCCGCCACCGAAGACCAGATCAACATGCGCGCGGCACTGGCGCAGCGCATCGACAAACAAGGCACCAAGATCGAGGAGCTGGCCGGCACCGGCGTCCCCGATGCGCAAGGAGGTTAGTCATGTACCCAACGTATCCGGTGTATTTCTTCCTGGCGTACCTGCTGCTCTTTCTCGTGATTCCCACGGTGTGGGTATTGGGAGGCGTGTGGAAGCGGGCGAAGTCCCCGCGAGCCGTGACGTGTCCCGGCCATGGCACCGCCGAGAGCATTTCGTTCGACCGGTGGTATGCCGTGCGGCGCCGCGCTGCCGGCGAGCAGACCGAAGCGCGGGTCGCCGGCTGCACGCGCTGGCCCGAGGGGCAGTCCTGCGGGCGGGAGTGCCTGGAGCGGATCGCCAAGCTGTAACAGCCTATACCTGCTGGTACTGGCCCTCGCCCTGATTCACGTGGCCCCAGTTGAGCTCGGCGAGGTATAGGAGATTGCCGTCCGGATCGTGGAAGTGAGCGAACCTTCCGGCCTTCCCTTCGCCGCTCATGCCGTCGAACTTTACGCCGCGGGTCTCAAGTGTCTTCACCGCGTCTTCGAGCTTGCCCGCGAGCTCGAGCCCGATCGAGGGGCTGTTCTTCGAGATGCCCGGTTGCACGGATTCCGCCGGGTGCAGGCCGATGGTCAGGCCCTTGCCTACTTCGACGCTTGCCCAATGGTCGCCGAACCGGTAGGCCAGCTTCAGGCCGAGAGCTTCGGTGTAGAACCGGACTGCCCGGTCCATGTTGGTCACGTAGATCGTCACATTGCCGCTGGAGAACATGGAACCTATCATGCCCCAAAGATGGGAGGATGGGAAGGCGTGACTCGAATTACCATCCCCGACGACTTCCCGGTAGTGCTCGCCTCGAGCGCGGTCTGGCCGAGCCTTCGCGCCCGCGCGGAGCTAGACTATTACGACACGCTGCCCTCGGGCGAAGACGGGCTCATCGAGCGCATCCGGGCGGCGCAGGTAGTGCTCAATATCCGCTCCAGCTCGCGATTCACGGCGCGAGTGTTCGAGGCCTGCCCGAAGCTGCACCTGCTTTCCGTATGGGGTACCGGTACCGACCACATCGATCTGCCTGCGGCTGAACGATGCGGCGTCAAGGTGACCACCACTCCGGGCGTGAGCGCGGTCTCCATCGCGGAGCACACCCTCGCGCTGCTATTCGCTGTGGTGCGGCGGATTCCGCGAATGGACGCGTCGGTGCGGCTCGGCCAATGGGAGCGGGGACGGTTCATCGAACTGCGCGGCAAGACCTGCGGCGTGATCGGCTACGGTGCCATCGGACGGGAATTCTCGCGCCTCGCCGCCGGCATCGGGATGAGGGTCCGGATCTGGACGATGCACCCGGAGCAATATCCGGGCGTTGAGTTCACCGGGCTCGACGAGATCTACAGCACCTGCGATGTGATCAGCATCCATCTGCGCCTGTCGCCGGAGACCAGGGATTTCGTGGGCGCGGAGCAGATTGCCTTGATGAAGCCGTCTGCGATCCTGATCAACACGGCACGAGGAGCGATCGTGCAAGAGGGTGCGATGATCGAAGCTTTGCAGCACGGTCGCATCGCGGGAGCGGGATTGGATGTGTTCACCGCCGAGCCGCTGCCGGCTGGCCATGCGCTCACGGAGTTGCAGAACGTAGTATTGACGCCGCACTGCGCCGGCATCACCCCGGAGGCCCTGGAAGCAGGCTTGGCCATGGCCGTGGAGAACATCTGGGCGTTTGTAGGGTAGGCCTCCCGGCCTGCCCGCGCGCGGAGCGCGCTATCGCCAGCTCCGCTCCCAGCCGCGCCACCACGCGGTGTTCTCCAGGCCGAGCGCGTCCCAGCAGCGGTCGATCGCATCCGCATCGCCGCGCACGGCGCCCTCGCGCGATGCCCCCGGCAGCATCGGCACCAGCTCTGCCAGGCGGTCGTACACCGCGCCGCGCTCCTGTCCCTCGACGCACGTCAGCAAATGCCAGAGCGTGAGCCCGTCGCGCTCGCGGGCGGCAGACAGAATCGCCGGCACGGCGCCGCGGTCGCCGCCATTAAATGCCTCGACGGCGGTGCGCAGCGCGTCCGGCGCGTCGTCATAGTACGGAATGCCGGGGCCGGCGTGCTTTCGCGTGCGGCACTGCGCGCCCGCGGGAATGAAGCTCTCGCGCCCATGGCTGGCGAACGCCACCCAGCCGGCCGAGACTTTCAGAAGTCCATTGCCAGCCGGGTCGACCTGGAGCGTGTACTCGCAGCCGAGGTCCACCGCGCGGGCGGAGGGCGTGTCCACGACGAACTCGCGCGGGCGGGCCCAGATGAAAGCGTGCAGTTCGCCGCGCGCCAGTGAAAGACGCTTTCCGGCGGCCGCGCGGAGCTCGGAATCGGGCGCGAGATCGACGCGGCCCACGGCCTCGGCTTCCAGGGTGAGCGGGGTGCTGCCTGTGCGTAGCAGTTGCCCTTGATGGATATGGGTGCCGGCGACCTGCCATGGGGTCTCCGGGGCGCGCGGAACGCTCCATACGGTGAGACCGGCTGCAACGGCAGCTATCGCCGCCGCGGCGGCTAGCGCCTGCCACGGGCGGCGTGGGGCCGGTCGGAAACCTGCCCCACGGTGGCGGTAGCGCAGCGCGGCGAGCGTCCGTTCCAGGTGCTCGATCTCGGGATCGGGCGGGCCCGAGCGATCCCACAACCACTTCTCGTTCATTTCTTCTCCAGCCTCTCGCGCAGCATCTTCATCCCCCGGCACAGGTTCACCCGCACCGATTCGGGCGTCAAGCCGGTGCGCTCCGAAATTTCCGGCCCGGTCATGCCCTCCACCAGGCGCATGATCAGCGTCTCGCGATACGCCTCGGGCAGCGCACGAATGGCGGCCATGATCAGAAATGCGTCGTCGCCGGTCTGCTTGCCCGGCGGCACATCTTCCAGCGGCACGCGCTCGCGCGACTCGCGGTGGTAGTCCATGGCCCGGTTGCGGGCGATGGCGCCCAGCCATCCGCGAAATGCGGCCGCGGTGCGCAATCCGCAAAGCTGGCGCATGGCCGACATGAAGACGTCCTGCACCAGGTCTTCGGCGTCAGCCGGCGGTACGCGTGCCAGCATAATGGCGTGGACCATGCGGGCGTAGCGCATGTAAAGCTCGCCAAACGCGCGGCGGTCGCCTTCGATCGCCGCGCGAATGGTCGTGTCTTCGTCGGATGCCGCCGCCGGCATGAGCATCACTTGCATGTTACTGTGCGGTGGTCACACTATCTCAGCATCGCCTCCACATCGGAGGCCGCGAACTTGTGCATGTCGAATCGCGCGTGTTCGCGGTCCACTCCGTTCGGCCCGGCGGCCACCAGCGTGTTCGTGAACTGCTCGCCGTTGGTGCCCACCAGCTCGATCACCCACTTGCCCTCCTTCGGCCACTGTCCGACCACGGCAAACATGCCCGGCGCCGGGAGCGCCTTGGCTTCGAGCGGCACCGTCTGCCGCTGCCCGTTGACTAGGCCGATCGCGGTGGCGGTGACCTTCGCCGTCGCGGGATCGTGGCAGCCGGCAGCCTGGACCGTCACCACCGCCCCGAGTTTGCGCGCTTCAGGACTGGCCTCCGGGTTGCCGAGTTGCAGGTAAAATCCGCCCGCGAGCACCTGGCCCGCGAGCGCCGTCAAAATCACCAGTGTCTTTCGCATTCGATTGCCCCTCCTTTTTGGTTCAATCTGAGGGAAAGACGCCACAGGCCGGAAAACTGTTAACCGTCACTCGACCTTGTACATCACCATCCCGCTAAGCAGCTTGGGATAGAAATCGGTGGATTTCTGCGGCATCACACCGCCGGCGATGCTGGTCTTGGCCACCTGTTCCACGCTGGCGGGTCTAAGCAGAAACGCGATCTGCGCCGCGCCCTTGCGTGCCTCTTCGACGGCGGCATCGATGCCGCGGATGTAGCGGATGTGCTTTTCATCGCGCACCGCCGCTTCGCTGATGCCCAGCACGCCGCCCATCAGCCGCTCGTGCAGCACGCGTACGTCCAGTGCCCCGCACGCGTAGCGGTCTTCGAGCGTATAGAGCTTGTCACCGATCGCCGCGCCGATGATGCTCCTGTCGCCCACCGATGCCCAGGCTGCCTTGAGGGCGTCGACCCCGGGAATCGGAGTGACCGTGAAGTCCTGTTCGGCTGCCTCCAGAAATCCGTTCGTCTCGACTCCGCTCACCAGGCGGTGCGTGGCCAGGATGCGCAATCCCGGCGAATGCATATTGACGAATGCCATCATCATGCGGTCCGAACCGCAGGCGACCGCGGTCTCGTAGCGGTGGTGGCCGTCGGCGATAACCAGCTTCTTGTTCGCCATCAGCTCCTGGATGCGCTCCCCGGCGCCGAGCTTCCACATACGGTGGATGGCGCCGTACTCGTCGGTCACCTCGGCGATGGGCGGCGCGGACGCAGCCTGATCCAGCAGCGCGTCGATGGCGCGCGCCGGATCGGGATACAGCATGAAAATGGGCTCGAAGTGCGTGTTGGTGTGGCGCAGGAGCTCGATCCGATCCGCCTTGGGACCGCTGAGCGTTTGCTCGTGGCGGAACACGATGCCGGCCGAGTACTCGACCACTTCACCGAGCGCGACAAATCCCTTGCGCACCAGCCGCTCGCCCGTATCCGGCACAACGAACTCTTGAAAGTAGGCGAACATGCCGGGCTCGGGGTCGCGCACCCACACGCCGGAGGCGATCCATTCGTTCATGATCCGCGCGGCGCGGGTGTAGACGTTATCGGTGTCGCTGTCGTCCGGATGGCGTTCGCCGAGAATCACGCGCACCAGGTTGTTCGGGCTCAAAGACAGGTAGCGGGCGCGCATCGCCGGCGAGATCTTGTCGTACGGCTGCGTGACCAGGTCCTGGAGCGGCCCCGCACCAAGAGCGTAGCGATAGGGTTGAAACGAAAAGATTTTGGCCAAGCTTCAAGTTTAGCGCGGGCGATTCATTCCGACCGCGGGGATCATGTCCGGCTCGCGGCTGACAACGCCTTTGCGGGCCTCGTCGACGTCCACGCCGTAGACTTCCAGCGTGCGGCCCAGCACCTGGTCCACCGCGGTGCGCGATTTGATGTACTGGCTCTTGGCGTCGACTTCGGCCAGCTCGCGTGTAGTGGTATCGCGCTGCACCAGCACCACGTTCAGAATGGTCGAAGTGCCGAGCTCGTACTTGCGCCGCTCGCCCGCCAACGTCTGTTCCTGAAGCTTGCGCGCCTCGACGCTCGTGTCGTAAGCGGCACGGGCCTGGCGAAGAGCCGTCTGCGCGTTGACCACGTTCAGCTTGATATTGTTTTGAAGCTGCTTGTCTTGAATCTGCTGCTGGCGATAATTGAGCTCGTCGGTAATCAGATCGGCCTGGTTGGCGCGGTTGCGGATGGGAACGTTGAGCTGGAAGCCCGCGCTATAGTTCGGAAAATTGCGGCTGAAGATCTGTTGCAGGAACGTGCCATATCCTCCCAGGAAGAACGGATTGACGTCGGCCGTGGTGCGCGTGCGGTACCCGATGGTCGCCCCGCCCGCGGTGATCGGGACCGGCACCAGGTTGACGTCGCCGGACAAGCCGTTGTTCGAGAGGTTGGCGAACACGCTCAGCGAAGGCAGCAGGTTGTTCTTCGTGCCGAGCATGCTGATGCGCGAGTCTTCCAGCCCAACCTGGCTCTGCTCGATCTCGGGGCGCTTCTGGAAGGCTTCGGCTACCATATCCTGTGTCGGCTGAATGGCGTCCGACTGGGGAACTTCGAAATGGTCGGTGGGGATGATGCGCGCCGCGACAATCAACGGATTGTTCATCCCGCCGCGCGTCAGGACGTTCTTCAGGATCATCTCCTGCTGAAGCACCTGCGTTTCCGCGTTGGTAACATCCTGCTGGCTGGACTTCATTTCGGCTTCGGCCTGGATGATATCGATCTCGGCCAGCGCACCCAGTTCGGCGCGGCGCTTGTTGTCTTCATACAGCCTGCGGTTCAGCTCGAGGGTCTGCTGCCGGATCTTGAGGCTGTCGTTGAAGCTCACTAGGTCCCAATAAAGACCCACGACGTTGTTCACGGTAGCGATCACCTGCTGTTTGAACTGGAGGTCGGAAATGTGCTGTTGGTTCTTGGCGATGTGGATGGCGCGGTTGTTCACCGCCCGGCCGAAACCGTTGAGCAGGTTCTGCGTGACCGAGAAGCTGAGCGCGCCCTGCGTCACCGGGTTGAAATCGCTGCTGGGAGCGTTCTGATGGTAATGGAGCACATTGCCCATGCCCAGCGACACGTTGGTGCCGGTGGAAAAACCCTGTGAAACTCCGAAATTGATCTGCCGGTAGTCCGTGACCAGGAAGTTGGTGCCGGTGACGAACGAGTTGGTCTGCGGCGCAGTCTGGTGCTGGTATTGGCCATTGACGAAGAGGGTGGGGTCGTAGTTCGGAATCGCCGAGCCGGCCAACTGCACGCTCAAGCCGCTGAGTACGCCGCCGGTGCTGCTGCCGCCGCTCCCGCTGCCAGTGGCGCCCAGTGAATTGGCCCCGGCCAGCGCCCCCAGGGAAGCCGAGGACGGACCCTGCGCGATGCTGTTGTTCACGTTGCGCAGCAGAGCGCCCGCCTGCGCGCGCAACAGGTTGGCATCCTGCATTTTCGGTGTCAGGCGCGCGTTTTCGATGTCCAGGTTGTTTTCGAGGGCCAGCGCGATGGCATCGCGCAGAGAAAGGTAGATACGACCGGCCCGAATCAGTCGGTCGATCCGCGTCGAATCTTCGAAGAAGATGGAATTGACCGCCCGGGGGCGGTAGTTGTTGCTGAACCAGCCGGCGATTCCTCCGCTCTGGCTTCCCTTGATTTCCGGGGTCTGGGCAAAAACAGGGGCGGCCATGAATACGGACAGCAGAATCGCAAGTATCGGCTTAATTCGGGACATAAAAAGACTCAAACCTCTCTGACACATTATGGCTGTTCGAACCCTTAGACGTAAATTTAGACGTCGGAGTTCGGGGAATCTTAACATAGGGCGGCAGGCATTAGGCGTCAGCGTGCTGTGCTCTCTGCGGCGGTCTCGTGCAAACTGGCGGCCAGTCGAAAACAGGCCGGCTGACGCCTAACGCCTGATGCCTGAAGCCTGATAATGAAAATATGCGGAAGTACTTCCTTGCTTTCCTGCTGCTTGCCGCCGGCGCATGGGCGGCTAACGTCAAGCTGTATCTGAAGGACGGGACATTCCATATTGTCCGCGAGTACCAGGTGCAGACCGATCGGGTCCACTTTTATAGCGTCGAGCGGAGTCAGTGGGAAGACATCCCGCTGGAACTGGTCGACCTGAAACGCACCGAAAGCGAGGCCGTGGCTCGGAAAGCTCAGCTCGATGCCGACGCCAGGGCCATCGCCGAAGAGGAGACCGCCGAGCGCGAGATGAAGAAGGAGGTCTCGCGCATTCCGCAGGACCCGGGCGTCTATTGGCTGGAGGGCAACGAAGCCCATGTGCTCCCGAACGCCCAATCGACCGTGCACAACAACAAGGGCCGAAGCGTCCTGAAGCGCCTGTCGCCCATCCCGATGGTCACCGGCAAGGCTACGCTCGAACTCCAGGGCGTGAATTCGCTCAATGTCTTCAAGGACCCCGAACAGGAGTTCTACATCCAGCTCAGCGACCCCGAACGCTTCGGCATCGCCAGGCTGACGCCGAAGAACGGAGTCCGCATCGTGGAAAACCTCACCATCATGCCGGTGACCAATGAGGTCGTTCAAGAGCCGGAGATGGTCGAGATCTTGAAAAGACAGCTCGCCGACGGGCTGTACAAGATCTGGCCCAAAGAGAAGCTTCCGAACGGCGAGTACGCCGTGGTTCAATACAGCGAAGACCAGCTCGACATGCAGGTATGGGATTTCGCCATCAAGGCGAAGTAGCGTTCAGTTCAGAAAATACGTCCGGTACAGCGTGTCGCGCTGCTTGGGGATGAATCCGGCGTCGCGGATGATGCGCCGCAACTCTTCCTCGCTGGCCCGGTGGTGCGCACCGGCAGCCGACACGACGTTCTCTTCGATCATGATGCTGCCCACGTCGTTGCCGCCGAAGCGCAGGCCGAGCTGACACGTCTTCAAACCCTGCGTCACCCAGCTCGACTGCACATTTTCGAAGTTCTCCAGGTAGATGCGGCTGATGGCCAGCGTCTGCAGGTATTCCACCGCCGTGGCCTCTTCTTTGATGAAGCGGCCCAGGCTGGTGTTCTCGCGTTGAAAGGTCCACGGGATGAACGCGGTGAATCCGCCGGTCTCCTCCTGCAGGTTGCGCACCAGCTCGAGATGGTTCATCCGCTGCTCGATAGTCTCGCCGCAGCCGAACATCATGGTCGCCGTGGTCCGCATGCCGAGCTGATGCGCGGTGCGATGGACGTCGACCCAATCCTGGGTGTTGCACTTGAGCCGGCTGATGCGGTGGCGCACGGCATCATCCAGGATCTCCGCGCCGCCGCCGGGAATCGAATCCAGGCCGGCGTCGCGCAGCCGGGCGATGGTGTCGCGCAGGCTCAATCCGCTGACCTCGGCAATATTGGTCACCTCGGGCGCTGACAGGCAGTGAAGGTGAATCCGGAAGCGCTGCTTGATGCCGCGGAACAGGTCCTCGTACCACTCGATCTTGAGATCGGGGTGCAGGCCGCCCTGCATCAGCACGCCCGTACCGCCCAGGTCGATGGTCTCCTGAATCTTGTCGAAAATCGTTTCCTGCGGCAGGATATAACCCTCGGCATGCCCGGGCGGGCGGTAAAAAGCGCAGAAAGAACAATACTCGGTGCAGAAGTTGGTGTAGTTGATGTTGCGGTCGATGATATACGAGACGATGCCTTCGGGATGCCAGCGGCGGCGTACGGCATCGGCCTCCATGCCGA
>DATJYW010000370.1:0-7439 GCA_035499435.1 Candidatus Acidiferrales bacterium
TGCCGCGATTTGCCGATGCGCCGGTCATTGAGAGTGTCCTGCTGGATCGCAAAGACCTGGTAGGCGCCGGCGCCGGCGAAACGCCGATCGTCGGAATCGCGCCCGCCATCGGGAACGCGATCTTCGATGCCACCGGGCGGAGGATCCGAAAACTGCCGCTGGAGGCCTAACGCCGCTCGGTTAGCGTGACCGGGGCCGCCAGCCGGAGACTGAGGTGCGTCTCCGTGGGGATCGCGGCGGGCTTGCCGCGCGTGGCCAGAACCGCGCCGGTGCCCGCGGCGCCACCTGCTCCGGCGCCGATCGCCGCGCCCTTGCCTCCGCCGGCAATCGCCCCGATTGCCGCCCCAATCGCGGCTCCGGCGCCGATCTTGGCGGCGTCCTCACCGTGAGTCTCCTGCGCGCGGCGTTGGAAGGGGTCGGTCTGAATGGCGACCGTCTGCCCGTCGGAAGTGTGCAGGCGCGTCAGAGCGACACTGATGGTGGAGACGCCGCGCACCCGGCCGCCGGGATCCACGTCGGTGACCCGGCCCTCCACCCGCGCGCCCCGCTCGGCGACGACAAAACCGTCGGCCACAAGCTCCTTGTCGAGAGATGCGGTGAAGGTATCGCCGGGTCTGTTGCGCTCCGCGTTGAGCCCGTCGATAAGGCGCACCGAGATCAAAGTCCCGGCGTTCAGCGTAGCCCTGTGAGGCTCGGGCGGAGGCGGCGGAGGCGGAGTCGCATTCTCCGGCTCGACACGCGCGGGTGGAGTTGACGGTGCCGCGGGAGTTTCCTGGACCGCGGGTGGCGTCGTGGGCGGCTCCGTCGGGGGCACGGCTTCAACCGGCTCGGGATTGGGCCGCACCACGGCCTGCGCGGGCGCCGGTTTGGGCGGCGCCGGATGTGTGTGGGTTCGGCCCGGCTTCGGAGCTTCCCACGGGGATGGGCGGGCGGGCTCCCTAACAGGCTGGGTGGTTTCTGGCGCAGCCGAAGGCACGGAAGGCTGCGCCGGGACTACCGCCTGCGCGCCGGCAGGCGGGACAGCGGGCGTTTGCGGCTGCACCTGGGCTACCTGGGCCGTCGCGGCTGGTGGTTGGTGCCGTTGTGCAATCGTCATGACCAGGGCGCCCCCCGCGGCGCCGGCGGCCAGAAGAAGTCCGATGTGCAGCGGTTTCATCCTGGCTTAAGGGACGGACTACGAGCGCAGACGGTTTCGCGCCACGGCACGGTAGAATTGGATGTAACGCCGCAATGAATGCCTTTCCCGCAGAGTTTTCAATCGGTCCGGTGCCGATCGCCCCGGCGACGGTGCTGGCCCCCATGGCCGGCGTGACCGATACCGTCTTCCGGCGATTCATCCGTAACCTCGGCGGCTGCGGGCTGATCATGACCGAGTTCACCAGCTCCCACGGCGTCAGCGCCGCCCGTGGCGCGCGCAAGCCTACCAAAACCCTGAAGCGCTACCTGGCATTCGAGCCTGAAGAGCACCCGATTTCCGCGCAGCTCTTCGGCTCCGATCCGGCAGTGATGGCCGACGCCGCGCGGGTATGCCAGGACCTCGGGTTCGACGTCCTGGATATCAACTTCGGATGCCCGGTGAACAAAGTGGTCAAGTGCAACGGCGGCAGCGGCCTGCTTCGCGATCTTCCGCTCGTCGAGCGGCTCCTCCTCGAAGTGCGCAAAGCCATCTCGATTCCCCTGACCCTGAAGTGCCGCGCCGGATGGAACGACCAGGAGCTCGTGGCAGTGAACATGGCCCGGCTGGCCGAAGACTGCGGGCTCCAGGCGATCGCCCTCCATCCGCGAACTCGCGAGCAGGGATATGCAGGTAAGGCCGACTGGACGCGCATCGCCGACGTGAAGGCGGCGGTGAAGATTCCCGTGATCGGCAACGGCGATATCGTGACGCCCGAGGACGCCCTGCGCATGGTGAGGGAAACCAACTGCGACGCCGTGATGATCGGCCGCGCAGCGAGCTCCAATCCGTGGATCTTCCGCCAGATCGCCCAGTACCTGGAAGCCGGAACCTACGTGCAGCCGGACGATCGCGACCGCTATTCGATGATGCGCGAATATTACACCATGCTGGTCGAGCGCGCCGAGCTGGATGCCACCGGGAAAATGAAACAGTTCGCGACGTACTTCACGCACGGCATCCGGCACGGAGCCCAGCTTCGCGCGTCAATTTACCAGGCGCGGGACGCGGAGGAGATCCTGGACCGCGTGGACGGGTTCTTCGCCGCCGCGGAAGCAGTGCCCGCCCGGTGAAGAAAGTCCAGTTGATCACCGACGGGGCCTGTTCCGGCAACCCCGGCCCGGGAGGCTGGGCAGCCATCCTGCGCTACGGCGCACAAAAAAAGGAGCTCTGGGGGTGCGAGCCGCACACCACCAACAACCGCATGGAGCTGCGGGCGGCGATCGAAGGACTGCGCGCGCTCAAAGAACCCTGCGAGGTGGAAGTGGTGACGGATTCGGAATACCTGAAGAACGGCATCACCACCTGGATCCACGGCTGGAAGCGCAAGGGCTGGATGACCGCTACCAAAAAGCCCGTGGTGAACCAGGATCTGTGGCAAGCCCTGGACGAACAAGTGAACCGGCACAAAACCATCTGGACTTGGACCAGGGGCCACGCCAATCACACCGATAACAACCGCTGCGATGTGCTGGCCACGCGCGCGGCGCGGGAACAGGTGTGTTCCTGACGCGGGCCTCCGGCGCTTACATTTTCTTACGTTCGCTCATTTAGGTTCCGCAATTCCGATTGAGTTAAATTGGAGTTTGCGCGCCGATGACCTCCCCATTACCCCGGAGTGAAAACACGGAAGCTGCGGCACCGGTGCTGGTCCCGCCCGGCCAGGCCGGGAGGCCTGTCCTGCGAGGATTCATAGCTGCGGCGGTGACCGTGGTGTTGCTTGCGGCAGGTTGGCTATTGCGGCCGGCGAAGAGAGTTCCCGTTGCGCCCGTAGCAGTGCCGACCGCGCGCGCCGCCCGCGGTGTAATCGAAGCCACCAGGCGCGTGGCCGGATCGATCATCGCCGGACGCTTCGCCAACATCGCAGCGCCCATCCTCCGCGCTCCCGATCAGGGACACGGGCTGACCTTGACCTTCTTGGCGGCATCGGGCACCCGCGTAAAGGAAGGCGACGTGATCGCCGAGTTCGACACCGCTGACGTCGTGGATCACATCGACGACGTGAAGGCCAATGTCGAGCAATCGGCACTCGACATCAAGCGCCGCAGGGCCGTCTACATCGCCCAACTGGAATCGCTGCGGCAGAGGCTGCGTGTCTGCAAAGCGACGCTCGAGAAAGCCAAACAGGACGCCCGGGCCATGCCCGTAAAAACAGCCGCCGACCAGGAATACCTGCGGCTGGCCTTGCAGGAAGCGCAGCTCGAATTCGACGAGGTGACCAGGCAGATTCCGCTCACCGACGAGCGTCAGAATGCCGACCTCATGACCTACCAGTTGAGCTACGAGTACGACATGCGGCACCTCCAACGCCACCAGCAGGACTTCGAGCACTGCAAAGTCCGGTCCCCCATGGACGGGCTGGTGGTGATGCAGACCGTGTATCGCGGCGGCCAGATGAACCAGATCAAGGTGGGCGACCAGCTTGGCGCGGGGCAGCCCTTCATGCGCGTGGTAGATCCTGCAAGTATGCAACTCGAGGCCGACATGAGCCAGGCGGAGGCGCAGATGATCCGTCTGGGCCAGAAGGCCGCGGTGCGGTTCGATGCTTTTCCCGAAATCGTGATCCGCGGCCGCGTGACCAACGTCGGCGCCATGGCCTACAACCCCAGGCGCATCAACTATTGGGTGCGGCTGGTGCGGGTAAGGCTGGCGCTGGAAGGCGCCGATTCACGAGTGATTCCCGACCTGACGGCGAGCGCCGACGTGGCAGTGGCGGACCCGGCCGAGGGCGTGGTTCTTCCACGTGAGGCGGTAGTGGAGACCGACGGCAAGCCGGTAGTCTATGTGAAGCACGAGGGCGCCTTCACGCCGCAGGAGGTCGAAATCGCCGGCGTGACCGCCACGCAGGTGGCCCTGTCGCGCGGCGTTCAGGAAGGCGACGAAGTGGCCCTGCATCCCGCCGGCGGAATCGTTCCGTAAGATCGACGCGCGGGCAAAGAGCTTGCACCGCAAGTGGACAGCGCTCAGCAGCGTGTTGTAAGCTGCGGCAAGCGCTTTCCCATGACCACTGCCGCCATCACCAAGGAAACCGGGTTTGTCCGCGGGCTCGGCCTGTTCGATTCCACCATGATCGTGATCGGAGTGATGATCGGCTCCGGAATCTTCATCGTGTCGGCGGACATGGCGCGCCTCATCGACAGCCCGGGTTGGCTGCTCATGGCGTGGGTGCTCACCGGCGTCCTGACCATCACAGCGGCGCTTTCCTACGGCGAATTGGCAGCCATGCTGCCCCAAGCCGGCGGCATGTACGTCTACCTGCGCGAAGCCTTCTCGCCCCTGTGGGGATTCCTCTATGGCTGGACATTATTCACCGTGATCCAGACCGGCACCATCGCCGCCGTGGCGGTGGCGTTCGCGCGCTTTCTCTCGATCGTGTTTCCGCCGGTTTCGGAGAACCGCTACCTCATCGAACCCATCCACCTTTCGAACGGCTACGCGATCTCGCTGTCCACCGCGCAGCTTCTGGCGATCGGCGTGATCGCGCTCTTGACCTGGACCAACTCGCGCGGCCTGGAGTACGGAAAAATCGTCCAGAATCTGTTCACGTCGGCCAAGACTCTGGCGCTCGCGGGACTCATCGTGGTAGGCCTGCTCCTGGGCTGGAGCTCCGAAGCTGTCCACGCCAATTTCACCAACCCGTTCCGGCTCGGCGCGTTCGATCCGGCCTTGGGCGTCGCGGCAGGCAGCATGTTCGGACTGGTTGTAGCGCTCTGCGTGGCGCAATCCGGATCCCTGTTTTCGGCCGATTCCTGGCACGACATCACCATCGTCGCCGGCGAGGTGCGCAATCCGGCCCGCAACGTTCCCCTGGCGATGGCGCTCGGCTGCTCGGCGGTGATCGGGCTCTACATCCTGGCGAACGTGGCCTACCTGGTAGTGCTGCCGCTGCCCGCGATTCAGAACGCCCCGTCCGACCGCGTGGCGACCGCCATGCTTCAGGCGATCTTTCCCGGATACGGCCCGACCATCATGGCAATCGCCATCATGATTTCGACGTTCGGGTGCGTCAACAGCCTGGTGCTTGCCGGCGCCCGCGCCTACTATGCAATGGCCAGGGACCGGCTCTTCTTCCGCCAGGCGGGCGAGCTGAACGCCGCGCACGTTCCGGGTTGGGGCCTTGTGGCGCAGGGCCTCTGGGCCGCGGTGCTCGTGCTGCCGCGCACGTACGATCCGGCCACGAAGCAGTACGGCAACCTCTACAGCAACCTGCTCGACTGGGTGATCAGCGCGGCCCTGCTGTTCTACATCCTGACCATCGCCGGCGTGTTTCAACTGCGCCGCAAGCGGCCGGACCTGCCGCGGCCGTACAAGGTGGTCGGTTATCCCCTGGTTCCCCTGGCGTACATTCTGGCCGCGAGCGTGGTCCTGTTCATGCTGTTCGCCTACCGGCCCGCGACCACCTGGCCGGGCCTGATCATCGTGGCGCTCGGCGCGGCTGTGTACGCGCTCATTCCACGTGCCCGATAATAGGCATAGTGCACATCCTGCTGGTCTCGACCTACGAGATGGGACGGCAGCCGTTCGGGCTGGCGTCGCCGGCGGCGTGGCTGCGCGCCGACGGGCACGAGGTCACCCAGGCCGACCTTTCGTGTAGTCCGATGCCGCGCGCCGCGGCGGAATCCGCGGACCTGATCGCGTTCTTCCTCCCCATGCACACCGCCACGCGCCTGTTCCTGCGCCTGGTGGATCGCGTGCGCGCCGTTAATCCGCGCGCCCATCTCGCGGCCTACGGCCTGTACGCGCCCCTGAACGAGCGTCTCCTGCGGGGCGCCGGCGTGAGCACCATCCTGGGCGGCGAATTCGAGCCCGGATTGCGGGAATTGGCGCTGGCCCTCGCGCGCAACGGCGAGGCGGCGCCGGGAGTGCGCGCCGTGGCAACCGGACGGCAGCAGTTTCTGGTGCCGGACCGGAAAGGCCTGCCGCCGCTCGGCGCCTATGCCCAACTGGTGGTCCCCGACGGCACCCGGCGCGTCGGCTACACGGAAGCGTCGCGCGGGTGCAAGCATCTCTGCCGGCACTGCCCGGTGGTCCCGGTCTATCGCGGGGCGTTTCGCGTGGTGCCGCGCGAGGTGGTGCTGGAAGATGTGCGGCGCCAGGTGGCCGCGGGCGCAGAGCACATCACGTTCGGCGATCCGGATTTCTTCAACGGTCCGGGGCACGCCGCACCGCTGGTGGAGGCGCTGCATCGTGAATGGCCGTGGCTCACCTACGACGTGACCATCAAGGTCGAGCACCTGCTGAAACACCGCGGCCTGCTGCCGGTGCTGCGCCAGACCGGTTGCGCCTTCGTGACCACCGCGGTGGAGTCGTTCGACGACGCGGTGCTCGAACGGCTGGCCAAGGGCCACACGCAGGCGGATTTTCTGGAGGCGCTCTCGTTAACCCGCCGCGTCGCGCTGCCCCTCGCGCCCACCTTCATCCCCTTCACGCCGTGGACCACCCGCGAAAGCTACCGCGAATTCCTTCGCACGCTGGTAGCGCTGGACCTGGCGACGCAGGTGGCGCCGATTCAGACCGCGATCCGCCTGCTGATCCCCGAGGGTTCGCTGCTCCTGGAGCTGCCCGAGGTGCGTGGCCTGGTCGGGCTGTTCGGCGCCAAGGCACTCTCCTACCCGTGGCGGAATGCCGACGAGTGGGTGGATGGCCTGTGCGCGAGAATTCAGCAGGCGATCAAGCGCGGCGACAAGCGGCGAGTCTCGCGCGCAGCGCTGTTCCGCGAAATCTGGGACCTCGCGCAAGCCGGCGAGTTCCCAGATGTGCCGCTGGCGGACCGGTCGACCATCCCCTACCTCACCGAGCCCTGGTATTGTTGAGCGGAACCCACTGAAGAGCAGTTGGCTCTGATATAATTTCAACAACAGCTTAATTTCCAGGAACTTGAATATGCAGTTTGCATCTGTGGACGCTAATACGGACAGTCTGTTACTATTAGCACATGACGGAGAAGGAAGCCAAGGCGTACATCAGAGACCACGTTGTTTTCGTGCCTCGACACCTGAAGCAGTGCAGGGAAGCCAATGGATATTCCGAGTACCAGTCGCTCAACGGAAAACTGCGATGCGGTTGCCCCTATGCAGGATGCGGACCATTCCCCGGCGAGGGCTACAAACGGAAATCGACGGGTAGCACGTCGCTGGAGAAAGCGGAGAAGATTGTCCTCAAATGGCTCGTTACTGGCGACAGCCGATCACGAGACGAGCGTGGCACGCTGATCGCCGACGCCATCAAAGACTATATGGGTTCCGTCAGAGATGCCAACCGGGAT
>DATJYW010000371.1:0-9847 GCA_035499435.1 Candidatus Acidiferrales bacterium
AGAATATCCCGAACTGCGAACGTTCATCAGCAGCGGCTCCATGGTCGATGCGGTGCTCAATATGGGGATGGCCGCGCCGATCGATGTACAGGTCTCGGGCCCGGACCTGAAGCAGGCTTACCAGGCAGCGCGCGGCCTCGCGGAACGCATCCGCGGTTTTTCCGGAGTGAGCGAAGCATACATTCCGCAGGATATGGATTACCCGGCGGTTCGGCTCGACCTGGATCGCGTGCACGCTGCCGAGCTCGGTCTCACCCCGCAGGACGTGGTTCGGAATGTGATCACCGCGCTCAATTCCAACCTAATGATTGCACCCAATTATTGGCTCGACCGGAAAACGGGAAACGATTATTTCCTGACGGTGCAGTACTACGAGCACGGCCGGCCGGCCATTCACAATCTTGTCGATTTGCGGAGCATCCCCATCCGCGGCCCCCGGATTGCGCAGGCCACGACCCTCGATAGCGTCGTCAAACTGTCGCAATCTCTAACTCCGACCGAGGTCGATCACTATCAGATCCAGCGCGTGATCGACGTTTTCGTAAGCCCTTCCGGCGAGGACCTGGGGAGCGTCTCGAGCGCGATTCACAAGCTGATCGCCGGCACGAAGTTGCCCGAAGGAGTGACCGTCAGTCTGCGGGGCATGGTGGAAGAGATGAACGAGTCGTTCAAAAGCTTTGGCGAGGGCTTGGGATTGGCGGTGCTTCTGCTCTACCTGATTCTGGTGGCCCAGTTCAGCTCTTTCAAAGATCCCCTGCTGATCATGCTGGCGATACCGATGGGCTTCATCGGGGTACTGGTCATTCTGCCGCTCACCCACACCACGCTGAACGTGATGTCGCTGATGGGCGTGCTCATGCTGGTCGGCATCGCGGCTTCCAACAGCATTCTGATCGTCGAATTCGCGCACCGGCTGGAGCAATCCGGTTCGCCCAGGGAAGATGCGGTGATCACGTCTTGCCGCGTGCGCCTGCGCCCCATCCTGATGACGTCGCTGGCCACGATCATAGGAATGGTTCCGATGGCGCTCAAACTCGGCACCGGCAGTGAACAATATGCTCCGCTGGCCCGCGCGATCATCGGTGGTTTGACGGCGTCGGTCCTTCTGACGGTCTATATCGTTCCCGCTGCTTACCTGCTGGTGCATCGCAGGCATGGCGCTTGAGGTTGGCACCCACGGACTCGGCACTGGTACCCCGGTAAATC
This sequence comes from Candidatus Acidiferrales bacterium, assembly GCA_035499435.1. Lineage (GTDB taxonomy): Bacteria > Acidobacteriota > Terriglobia > Bryobacterales > Bryobacteraceae > Solibacter. The sequence continues at coordinate 1,207 of DATJYW010000371.1, forward strand.
CTGCCGCTCACTGCACACTTCTGTCTGCCGCAATCGCTCGTGTAATGCGCCGGATGGCCGAACCGAGGTCGGCTGGCTTTCGCACAACGATGGTCTCGCCCTTCAGAGACTTGACCACGTGCTCAATGCCGTCGGACCCGGCGGGAGCAGGCAGATATTGCTCCGAATCGTCATCCAAGTCGTCGATTGATTTCATGTCGGCTCGGAACATGGGCGTCGGATTGGACACAACCATGTGGAGTGGGGCGTACTGCACGTAGAAGAACCGCAATGCGCCCTGCGGCGACCTCACCAGGCTTTCCCGGGAGATATCCGGCGATTCGATGCGTGGCCCAAGGAACACAACCACGCCGGACGGCCTGGCATCCAGCAATTCTCCCCACACCAGGCTATCCAACAATGCCGCTGATCCCAAAGGATCCCGCAGCGCCCCGTAGCTGATCTCCGCAAGTTGCAGCTTGCGCATCGCCTGAATCGCGGCATGGACATCGAACCTCGCCGGGGGATCGGACCGAAACAGCACAGCTTGTTGGGCGAGATTGAAGACCACCAGCCGTACGGAGCGGGCAGGGAGCTTCGCGAGCAGGAGTGTACTCATTTCAGCCAATGCCGCAATATCAACGTTCTGCAACGTAGAGTGGGACCTCAGAAGAGGCGCGGCCTGCACCAGGATTGTCAGGCGCTCGATGGGCGCGTCTTCGGGCGGCTGCCTGGGCGACAGCTCCGACCCCAATTCCTGGACGGCTCCCGGCGCAATTGCCAGATCGGCATGACGCGCGCCGCCAGGCTCGGTGGTCCGGATTTGCCACTGGTTCTGGCAAACCCGGTGGAGGTCGTCTACGACCAGCAGTTCCACCCGGTAGCGGCCCTCTCCCACCAGGAAGCCTCCCCAAACTTCGCCATTGGTGTCCACCTGCGCCGGCAAGTTCGGCATCTTAAGACCCGCGGCGAAGTACACCGGTCCGCCATCTTTCGGTGTCACGCGCAGTAAGGCTACCCATTTGTGGCGGGCACCTTGATAAGTACCGAGGGGAATCTTAATCACATAGCCGGTGTGAAACCGCAAACTGAAATCGAGCAGTGGCGAGACCGGCGTTACGCTGCACACCAGTGGAGCTGCAGATGGTGCCGCGTCGAACGCCTTGCGAATCAGGTCGGCATACCCGGAGCCGACTAGGGACTGTGCGAAGAGAGCTGGTGAGACCAGCATCATGAGGGACACTGAGCCGTGCGACAAGGAACACCTCCGGCCAGGAGAACTTGAAACAGAAGATTGCATCTAAACCCTTGTGAGTGCCGGCTCCTCATCGGGGCGGGCATTTTGCCGGACTCTGTTACTTTAGCCACTTAGATACATGCCGATCCGGTCGAGACCTTCCGAGATGAAAATACTCCCAGAAAGGACGGAACGAAATACTTCACTTGTCGTGCAAACACAGGAAAAGCAGATGAGATGTTCTTGGGACGCTTCCCAGGTCCAGTAGGGTTAGCGTTTGCAACTACGATTCCGGCCGACTAATTCCCGCCCTGATACTCCCGTCGATTCATGCCGGGGAGCACGTACTCCTATGTTTAAGGGATAGTTTTCGCCTGCGCCTAAGCCTATCCTCATCGTGGGTGCCAACGCGTTCGCGGGGAGGCGTGAAATGTCGTACACAACGCGATACAAGGTGGTTCGGCTTCTGGTGTTCCTATGCTTGCCGATCGCGGCCGGCGTAGCCGGAGAGAAGAAACTCGACAAGAAGAAGGATCCCGACGAGATCGGGAATCGAGATGTCGGCAAGGGCGTTAACCTCTATTCGTTCGAAAAGGAAATCGCGCTGGGTAAACAGATGGCCCAGGAGGTGGAGCGGCAATCGAAAGTCATCGAGGACCCGGAGATCGCGGAGTACGTCAACCGGCTCGGCCAGAACCTGGTGCGCAATTCCGACGCGAAGGTTCCCTTCACCATCAAGGTGCTGGATACGGACGAGATCAACGCGTTCGCATTGCCGGGCGGCTTCTTCTTTGTCAACTCGGGTCTCATCCTGCGCGCCGACAACGAAGCAGAACTCGCCGGCGTGATGGCTCATGAAATTGCTCACGTGGCGGCGCGCCACGGCACCCGGCAGGCCACGCGAGGCGAGATCGCCAACTACGCTACCCTGCCGCTGCTCTTCGCCGGCGGGTGGACCGGCTATGCGATCTATCAGGCTGCCAGCATCGCGATCCCCATGGGCTTTCTGAAGTTCTCCCGCGGCTTCGAATCGGAGGCAGACATGCTCGGCCTGCAATACCTGTACAAGGCCGGATACGACCCGAATTCGTTCGTGGATTTTTTCGAAAAGATCGAGTCCCTGGAAAAGAAGAAGCCAGGCTCGCTGTCCAAGGTGTTCTCCACCCATCCCATGACGGAGGATCGGATCAAGGCCGCGCAGGAGAACATCCAGGAGAACTTGAAAATCAGGCCCGAGTACATTTTGGACACCTCGGAGTTCCACAACGTCCGTGCGCGCCTGGCGATGCTGGAGAACCGGCGCAAGCCGGAGGTGAAGGACCCGAATCGCCCAACCTTGAGACGGTCTCCCGGCTCGGGCAACCCAACGGATGCCGACTCCGACGATAAGAGTCCGAAGCCGGATCAGGACGAACGCCCGACCTTGAAACGACGCAACTGACCTACCGGTCTTTCGACTTGCCGGGGACGGCTACCGGCACAGGCACTGTTACCGACCCGATCGCATTGGAGACACGGTCGAAGACAACCAGCCGGACCGTTTCCACCTGCTGCGAAAACGTAAGATCCCGAACGAACGCGATGCCCTGCTCCAGCGCTCGATCACGGTCCTGAGGGCTGAGATGGAGGTCCACCGGAATCACGGGGCCACGCATGGGTGCAACGCCCGGTACATAGCCGACAATCCCCAGACGCAACTCCGCGTTGTACCGTTCACCGTCGTGCACCAGGACGATGTCGCGGGTGTCGATGTGCGCGCCGAGGCGCAGCTTGCCGTTCGCATCCATGGACAGACCGGCGCGCAGTCCGATTTCCGCGGCATCGAAAGTGGTACCGACAGCGGAGTCGATCGCCTGGTCCGACCTGGTGCCGGGCGCATCGTCCCAGGCATAATAACCGGTCTTGGCCTGGATGCGCACGCCCTTACGGGTGCATGTGACGCGGAGCTTGTGAAACTTGTTGTCCCAGTTTTCGGCCGGCGGGTAGTATCCGATAAGATAGCTGGTGCGCGTGTCGGTGATGGCCTGCCGGACCGCGGCTGCGATGTCTTTCCCGGCGTCGCGACGCCCGCCCGTCAGGTCCGCAAACTCATCGAGCGTGTAGAGACTGCCGACGCCGGTCGTGCCGGGGCCGCCCATACCGTTCGGACTGCCAATCATGACCATGCGAACAGGATAGATGGCTACCTCGGAGCGGTCGAACGTTTCACTCATTTGGCGGAGGAGCGGCGTAAAGTCCAAAAAGTCGCCGGTATATGAGCGATTCGGGCCCAACTCGATCGGCACGCCGTCGGTCAGCCAGACGAGACTCTTACGGCCCGGCACCCTCGACAGCAGGCCCGCGACCGCATTCAGCCCGCTATAAGTCAACTGGATTCGATAGTTCGGGTCAACGTCATCGACCGGGCGAACTTGGGTTAGCGCACGCAGCGCGTTGTCCAATAGTGGTTTGACTTGCCGAGTCCACGGGGCACCATCCGGCCTGGCAGGCGCCGATTCCGGCCCGGGCAAGCCGTGCACCGCGTAGAGGCGACCAGTGAACGTCAAGCAATAAAGGTACACATAGTCTGCCGATTCCAGCGATTCCAGGTCGTGAACCAACTGGTTCGCAGTCATCCCCCGCGTACCGAATCTCTCGTTCAGCAGGTCGAAAAGAATCACGGTGGCCCGCGGAACATTGGTCCTGCCGCGGTTCGAGAATTCGTTCAGGGCAAGCGCCGGCGCGGCGCTGAGGGCGCTATCGCGGTGTCTGAAGAAGGCGATGTTCCGGGGCTTCCCGTTGTCGTTGATACGAAATTCGTCGCGGGTCAAATCCAGAATTGGTTGTCCGTGGCTATCCAGCGCAACCACATTCAGGTCCATCATGCGCGGTTCCACCTGAGGCGAATCAAGTCCATAGAGAAGCGCCACGCCGAGGACCAGTCCGCAGAGAGTGCCGACTGCCGACCGTCTTTTCCCGAACAGAGCCATCCAGTGTCCGAATATAGGGAAACAGGACCGGCTTTCCCATCCTCCGAATCCAGTATTTCTACGCTTTCCGGGCAGTAGAGGTGGTTGGCTTGCGGGCCGATGGCTTCAGCCAGGAGCGGGCTACGCAACACTCCTCTCGTCCGTTTCCGTGATGAAACTACTAAACCTGCTGTATGGTTGGATGGCTGCAATTGATGGAATGATCGATTGGGGAGATCCCTTGCTGTACGCAGGCGGGTCTGCCGGACGGGATCGACCGGTCCAATCGAGGATCGAAGTCAAAGGGGAAGAACCAGGAGAGAATATGATCGACTGTGTTTTTCTTACGTGCTTCCAATACGACTTTTCGTTCCTTGCTACCGTACTGCATTATTCTCATATCCGATTCCATCGCGCAGATACGCTGGATGAGGCGGATTTCCTCCTGACCGTGACCGGGGGAACGGTGCTCCTCTCTGATGTGACATTTCTGGACGGCTGCTGGCGCGAGGCGCTCCGAATGGTCTCGGAAGTACACCCAACCGTCGCTGTGTCTGTCGTTGCCGAACGCATGGATCGCCCCTTTCTCCCCGATGCCCTCACTCTGGGGGCGTGTTCCATCCTCTGGAAACCATATGGTGTCGATGAGGCAATCGTCCTGATCAGAACCCTGGACGAGGCGGCCAGGTACCGTGCGGAACTCAAGGACCACGTCACGAAGGCCGTAGCGTAGGGCCGTTGAAGCCACCGGCCGTCACAGCCGTCAAAATATGTTTCGAGAGTAAGCGAGTTCCGGCATCCAAGAAGTAGCCTGAACGAAGGAGATTTCAGTACTAAGTTGGGGATGCAGGAACTTCCGCGCTCTATCCCGCGAGGCGCCACGCCGTGATCACCCTCGCCAGTTGCGCCGGCTGCTGCGATCCGATCAGCAGCCGGCTTCCGCTTTGCAGCTCCAACTCGACGCCGCCGCTTCCGGACGCGATGTATGCTTTGCCCCGCAGGCCCGAACGAATGCCGTATCCGCCGAAATCGCGGATGGCGTCGTAAGCGATCGCCCGGGAGGTCCGAATGCGGTCCAACGGAATCTTTCGCTTCCATAAGAGGCCGCTCAGGCGGACCTGAAGCTCCCGGGGCCGCAAATCGGTGACCAGGCGTACCGTAATCAGTCTCAGATAGACCAGCACAAGCAGAATCGACAGCGCTGCCAGCCCGCTGGTCGGAATCCGTGAATTGCCCCACTGCTGGTGCCAGATCCACTGGCGGCACGTAATGAAAATCAGAGCCGCGGGCGGTATGGCGAGGATGATTCCGCTGTATCGCCGTCCGAACGCCTGTGTCTCATGGTAAATGACCGGAGTGCGCTTACTCATGGCTGCCTCTACCGAAGTGCGCCCAGGGTGTACTGCAGCATTGCGTACTGGCTCTGGTAGTTGTATTTGGCGCTGAGGTTCTCGATCTCGGCGGCGGTCACGCCCAACTGCGCCTGCGTCAGCTCCACGATGGTCGCGAGGCCGAGATTGTAGCGACCCTGCGCGAGGTCCAAGGCCAGGGCTGCCTGCCGCATGAGCTGCGCGGTCACGTCGATGCGCTGGTATGCAACGGTGGTACTGGCCCAGGCGGTCCTGACGTCGCGAGCGACGGCTTCCTGCTCGTCGCGCAGGCGCTGGTCGGCTTCGAGCGCATGAGCGTGAGCTTCCTGGCGGCGGGCTTTGAACAGCCCTCCGTTCAAGATCGGGATTTGTAAGTTGACGGCCACACCCTCGTACACATTCGGAATTTTGTGGGGCGGCGTAATCTGGTCGATGTAAGGCATGTAGCCTCCGACGCCGACCAGGGTGGCGGTGGGATACGACAGGTCCGCCTCCGCCTGCTCGAATTTGTATGCGGCGTCCCGGCTCATCCGCAGAGCGGCTATTTCGGGCCGCGCACCGACTGCCTGCGCCACGAGGTCTTCCGGATTGGCCGGCGGGCTGGGCGGAAGGGGCTCATCCAGGAGCTGGTAAGTCGCCGATTGCTGCTCGCCGAGCGCGCGGGTCAACTGGGCGTACGCGCCCTGCACCTGGTCCTGCGCCTGGAGCAGCAACAGCCTGGCCTCGGAGACATTCACATCCACGAAGCTGACATCCAACTCCGAGCGCAGTTTGTTATTGAACAGCGCGGTTACCTGGTCTGCGAGCAACTGGCGCGCGGCCACCGTCTGCTGCGCCACCTTGATCATCGCCTGAGACCGCAGCGTCTCGTAATACGCCTGGTTCACCCGCAGGATAATGTCGTAGCGTGCAGCCTGGTAAGTTTGCTGCGCGGAACCGGCTTGCAGCCGTGAGTTTGCCACCAGGTTGGGGGTGCGGCCCGAATCCATGATCAACTGGCTGAGCGTGAAGCCCAAGCCGATGCGGTCGAAGAGGCGAGACACGGTGAGGAAACCGGCGCCGATGCGCGCCTGGGGATTGCCCTGGGAGCCGGTCGTATCGCCGGCCAGCGCCGGATAGTATGCCGCCCTGGTTTCGTTGACCCGCTGCTCCATCGCGGTCACCTGGTTTTGCGCGGCCAACACCTGGGGATGATTCTTCAGCGCCTGGGCTACCGCCTGCTCCAGGTTGAGTTTGACGGGCTGACCCGGCTGCGCAGGCAGAGACGCCGGCAAAATGAGTAACAGAAACAATGCAAAATAGGTTTTCACGATTACCCTCCAGTTACCGTGGCCGCCGCCCGCCGCCGCCGGCCATAAATCAGCAGGTAAGCGGCAGGCACAATGAACACCGTCAACAGCACCGAGGACGTGAGCCCGCCGATGATGGCGCGCGCCATCGGCGTATACTGTTCGGCGCCGGTACCGAGTTTCATCGCCATGGGGATCATGCCGATGATGGTGGCGAGGGACGTCATCAGAATGGGCCGCAGCCGAACGCGGCAGGCGGTAATCACCGCGTCGGCCACCGACATCCCCTGCTCTTCCAGCTTGTGCGCGAAATCGACGATCAGAATGCTGTTCGAGTCGGCGATTCCGACCAGCATCAGCACACCCATCAGCGACATCACGTTGAGGGTGGTGTGGGTAAGGGGCAGAATCACCAGAACGCCGATGAAACCCATCGGAATGGCGAGCATGATGAGAAACGGATCGATGAAGGACCGGAATTGGGCGATCAGAATCAGGTACAGGAGGATGAAGGAGAGGAGGAAGCCCAGGCCGAAACTCTTGAAGGATTCGTTCATCCCCTGCACCATGCCGCGCAAATCCACTCGCATGTTCGCAGGCAACCTGGCTTCGTCCACGGCCCCACGGATCTCGCGATTCACTTTTCCCAGGTCCTCTCCGGCCGGCGTCACGTAGATATCCACCACGCGCTGAATCTGGTAGTGATCCACTTCGGTTGGCGATTGCAGAAAGCTTACGTTGACCACGTTGTCCAGCACCGTCACCGGCCGTCCCGCGCTCTGACAGGTCCACGCGGGCCTGGCTGAGGTGGAGGAGGGCCGCGCGCCGGCTCCGGCAAAGCCGCAGGTCAGGCTGTTCGCGCCGGCAGTGCGGTCGCGGAGAGGAATCTGTTTCAGGTCGACCAGGTTGTGAATCGCCGAGGAACCATGTTCGGCGTACTGCACTGTCAAGAAATAGTCGTTGCCTGTTTTGTAGTCCACCCAATAATTAGGCGCGATCATGGTATTGGAATTCAGAGCGGTAATGACGTTGTCAACGATCTCGCGCTGGCTGAGTCCCAACTCGGCGGCGTGGATGCGATCCACATTGAAGCGCATCGCCGGGTAGTTCATGTCCTGCGGTATGTACACCTCACCGACGCCTGGCAGGCGGCGGATGCGTTCGGCAAGGTTCTGCGCCGTGTTGAACGTGACATCGAGGTCGCGGCTGGAAACCTGCACGTCGATGGGCGCCGGCATGCCGGAGTTGAGCACCGCGTCCACCATGGAACCGCTGGTAAAGAAGGTGCGGACGTCGGGGAACCGCGCGGCAATTCTCTCGCGCACGCGCCGCATGTACTCCATGCTGGATACGCGGTGGCCGTCGTTCAGCGCGGTTTGAATGGTCGCCGTGTACTCCCCGGCGTTGGATGTGTAGAGCGACGAGAAGTCGTTGACGACCCCGATGTTGGAGACGACGATTTTCAGGTCTTGCGGCGGGACGAGCTCGCGGATCAGGTCTTCGATCCTGGCCACGTACTGCTCGGTATTTTCGATGCGAGTGCCGGTGGGAACCTTGACATTCATGGTGAATTGGCCGGCATCGGTTTGGGGAAAGAACGCCACGCCCAGAATCCGGTAGAGCCCCAGGCTGGCAATGAACAGGCCGGCCAGCACAGCCACGGTGACGCCCGGGGCCCGCAGCGTCCAACGCACGGTGCGCTCGTAGGCATCCAGAACGTGGCCGAAGCCGCGGTTGAACCAGGCGTTGAAGCGGCCTCCCCACGTGCGAGGCTCGGGGGCGGCCCCGCCATCGGATGCGGCCGGAGCGTGATGAACG
>DATJYW010000372.1:0-6129 GCA_035499435.1 Candidatus Acidiferrales bacterium
GTTCTGCCGCAGTTCCGGTCTCGCCAGTGCATTACGGTTGGCGAACCAATCGTTCGCATCCAGCTTGTCGTGGCGGAAGTACTCGAACGCAGTGCCGTGAAAGCCATTCGTGCCGGACTTCGTGACGACCGAAATCTGAGCGCCTGGAGTGCGGCCATATTCCGGCGCAAAGGTGGAAGTCTGGATGCGAAATTCTTCGAGCGCGTCGAGCGACACCAGGTTGCTCATCCCGCCAAACGCGTTCGTGGCGGGAAGCTCGCCGGCGGCGCTCTGGCCGGTCCGGTTGCCATTACCAGCGGGGCCTACGTTGGCGCTCACGCCATCCATCATGAAGTAATTGGCATCGGGGCGCTGGCCATTTACGCTGAACTGGCCCTGTTCATATAAATTTGAGGGCGTCAGCACCACTCCCGGCGCCAGTTGGATTAGCGAGCCGAAGCTGCGCCCGTTCAACGGCAGGTTCGCCACAAACCGGTTGCCTATCACGGTGCTCACGGATGCATCGGACGAGTTGAGTATCGGCGCGCTTCCCTCAACTGTAACGCTTTCGGTTGTGGGGCCAATGGACAAGAGGAAATCTAGCCTTGCGCGCTGGTCCACTTCCAAGACGATTCCATTCTGATGAATCGATTTGAATCCGCTCGCTTCCACTGTGAGGTCGTAAGAGCCGGGCGAGAGAGCGGGTATGCTATACAACCCTTCCTGGTTGGACGCGACTTCGCGGGTAAGGCCCGTCGCCTGACCCATTACGGTGACCTTCGTGTTGGGCACGGCGAGACCCGAAGGGTCGGAGATGAGTCCCGAGATTTCGGCACTCTGGCCGCTGAGCGGTGCCGCGGCGAGTAGCGCAATCACCATGGCATCCGCCAAAATCGGCAGACCGATTCGCATACGGTATTATACGCTCCACTCCGGCGATTTGTGCCCACTTTCGAGGGACTGGCCGGCATGAAGATCGCGCCATCAGCAGCACGCCCGTAAGGGGCGGCCTCCTGCGCCCGGATTTTGCTATTTCGGCGTCACCTGCATGTGGGTTCCGCATTCGCGCCATTGGCTTCATTCTGGAATTACATTTCTTGAATCCGGTGACAGCAATGACTTCTGAGAAAAAGAGAGTTTACGATTCTGACATCAAGATTAACCCGGAAGCCGTCACTTCCGTTTATGAGGGTGGCGTAGTGATCCTCGACAATACCAAGGGGCGGCTGTACAGCTCCGGCCCCGCCGGCGCGTACATCTGGCGATGCATCGAGCAGCGGCTCTCAGTCGACGCTATTGCCGAGAAGCTCCACAACGATTTTCAAGTGGGGGTGACAACGGCCCACGAGCATACGTCGCGGTTTCTCGATCAGCTTCAGCGCAACGGGCTCATCGAACGGAGGGCCGCATGAGCGGTACGCAATACGTCTGCCTGGTATTGAGAGCGCTCTGGGAGTTCGCGCGCTACGACATCGTCCTCAGGCTGTTTGGGTTTGCCTACGTGCAGCGACAGGTCCGAAATTGTTCCCGGGCGCCTAAGCCGTCGTGTCCCGATCTGGCTAGGGAGTTCTGCGACGCCATCGAACTGGCAACCTGCCTCTACTGGAAGCCCGTGCTCTGCCTTCAGCGCTCCGTCTGCGCGGTCCGCCTGCTGCGCAAGAGCGGGGCCTCCGCCAAACTGGTGGTCGGCTATCGCCCCGCACCCTTCTTCTCCCACGCCTGGGTAGAGGTGGATGGCAAAATCGTGAACGGCTCGCCCGCCTACCAGAGATTACAGATTTTATATTCGCTGTGACCGTCGAGGGTGCAATATGCAATCAAAAGTTCAAATAGCCACGCTCGACTCGCGTCCCACGAATGACGGAAGCGTCGCCGCCGAAACACTCTTCTGGAACGGCCGCCTCGATAACCGCGGCGACCTCCTCTTCCGCCTGGGCGCCTCTCTGCGTGACACGCGCACTAACGCCGCACTCGCGACCGCTGCTTACGACTATTGGGGTGCGGACGGGCTGGTGCACCTGATCGGCGACTGGAGCACGGTCATTCGCGACAGGCGCAGCGGCACGATCGTCCTCGCCAGCGACTTCGCCGGCGTGCGTCCCCTCTATTACTTAGTCGAGGGGAGGCGTATCCTCTGGTCAGGCGATTTGCAGGCCCTGGCGGACGCAACGGCTCCCCAAGAACTCGACGAAGAGTATGTCGCCGGTCTTCTCTCGTACGGGAGGTGCCCAAACCGCACGCCGTACCAGGGCATCCTCTCCGTTCCTCCCGGCCACGCCGTGTGTGTCTCGGCGAGTGGCACATTCATCCGCCGTTTCTGGGACCTGCCGGTCGTCGATCAGATCCGGTACCGGGACGAGCGACGTTATGAGGAGCAGTTCCGGTCGCTGTTCGAGGAGGCCGTTGCGGTTCGGCTTCAGGGCGGTTCGCCGGTCCTCGCCGAACTCAGCGGCGGCCTCGACTCGTCGTCCGTCGTCTCAATGGCCAGCCGCCTGATCCGAAACGGCGCGGTCGCAGCGCCCTCGTTGCAAACCGTGAGCTACCTCTGGCGCAACTCATTGGACGAGCCGTTCGTTCGCGAAATGGAAGCGTTTTGCGGAGTTGAAGGTTTTCACATCTCGACACACGACGCCCCGGTGATCTCCACTGATCAAGTCGGCCATGCCCAGCCGGAGCAGTTTGCGCCGGTCCGCAGCGCGGCGGCAAGGGTCGCGGATCGCGTCGGAGCGCGCGTCCTGCTTACCGGACAGGGCGGCGATCTTCTGATGGGAAACTGGTTCGACGATTCGCTGCAGGTCGCGGGTCATCTGCGGCGCTTGCGGCTCGGCCGCGCCTGCAGCGAAGCGCTCGCGTGGAGCAGGATTCTGGCGCTGCCGGTCTACTGGACGCTCTGGCGCGCGTTGCGGGGAGCTTTGCCGCCGTCGCTTGCACCGGTGGGCGTCTACACGCTGCCCGATGGCTCATACGTCGCGAAAAGCAGCGAGACATCGCTCGTGCCGGCGTTCGTGGAACGCACCGGGCTCTCCGGCGCGAGCCGCTTCTCTTCGACCGAGTGGATGCACGCCCCACCGGAGCGGCGGAAACACTTTCAGGCGCTCTCTTCGATGCTGGAGCAGCGCACGCTGAAAGCGCCCGAGCCATTTCAGCATCTGGAGTACACGCATCCCTTTGTGCACCGGCCGCTGGTCGAGTTTCTCATGTGCGTGCCCGCCGGCGTGCTCTGCGGTCCCGGCGAACCCCGACGGTTGATGCGCCGGGCGCTTGCCGATCTCTGGCCGGCGAAGTTGCAGAAGCGCCGCTCCAAGGGCCTGTTTGGCGCGCCATGGCAGGAGGCATTGCGTCCGATGGCCCGCCAACTTCTCCAAGCGGGCGACCTGGAAGTGGTCCGGCGCGGATTCGTCGACCGCACGAGTTTGCTCTCGCGGCTGAACCGCCTGACTGCGGGATTGGATTGCAATGCGTATCAGTTGCAGCAGATCGTGCTGCTCGAGTTTTGGCTGCGCGGGCGATGGCCAGAGGCCGATCGCCGCGTGGAATGCCGGGCCGCTTAGCGACGGCTCTCCTCAGACTGGGCGGAAGGAGGTGAAATCAAAATGCCGAAATATGAAATTCCCGAATTGACGCTGATCGGGCAAGCCGAAGAGGTAATCCAGGGCTTTCTGCCTGGCGTAGGCGACGTGGATGCCGATGCCGCTGGAGACTTCGAGTTCCTGCAGGACTAGGCGACGCTGTCCAACTTGGAAGGGGCGGCAACACAGATGCCGCCCCCAGCGTCCCTAGGTAATAATGAGTGCTAGTGGGCACAGAACACACTCGTGGCATCGTCGCGACTCTTCCATGCAATGGAATCGGCGCGCTGGTGCTTGCGTTCGGTGCATTCTGTGCGCCTGTGTTCGCTCTGAACCCGTCTCTGGACATCAACCAATACGCGCATACCGCGTGGACAATCCGTGACGGGCATTTCAAGGGCACAGTCTTCTCGATCGCTCAAACACCCGATGGTTATCTGTGGCTGGGCACCGACTTCGGTTTAGTCCGTTTCGACGGCATGCACTTCAGCGGCTGGCAGCCGCCGAATGATCAGCCGCTTCCGTCCACGAGCATTCTCAATCTTCTCTCAGTGCGCGACGGGACGCTCTGGATCGGCACCAACAACGGCCTTGCGAGTTGGAAGGGCGGCAAGCTGCGGATCTACCCGCAACTGGCGGGACATCGTATTTTCCGTCTTGCCGACACTCCCGGTGGAGTTGTATGGGTTGTTGCCGATACTGTCGGATTGTGGAAGGTCTGCGCCATACGCGGCGATGCGGTCGAATGCTATGGACGGGATGCAGCTTTCGGCGGCATTCACTCCATGCACCCCATCGGAGAGGACGTTTGGGTGTTAGCCCAATCCGGCCTCTGGCGCCTCGGAGGCGGATCGTGGAAGCAGTACCCAGGTTCGAGCCGCTTGCGGGGTGGAGATCTGAATGAAACCTCAGACGGACATCTGATTGTTGCTACTGTCGACGGGATCAGGGAATTCGTCAACGATCAGTTCCGGCCCTACTCGCCTGGCGTGTACATCGAACCCGGCAAGCCGAAGAACCTGCTCCGGGATCGCGATGGTGGACTATGGCTTGGCACCACCGACTCCGGGCTCTTCCACATCCACCAGGGCAGTACGGACCGCTTCGCGCGTTTGGATGGCCTCACGGGCGATTACGTCTTAACCAGCTTCGAAGATCGCGAAGGAAACGTTTGGGTCGCGACTTTAGCGGGGCTCGACAGGTTCCGCGAGTTCGCCGTGTCGACGATTTCCTCCAGGCAGGGCTTGTCTGGCGACGCTGTTTGGTCCGTCGTGGCGTCACGCGACGGCGGCGTCTGGGTTGGTGGGCAGAACGGATTGAATCTTTGGAGGAAGGGGCAAGTTACCACCTTCCGAAAGGAACCGGGGCTGCCCGACCCGGTCGTGGAATCCATGTTTGAGGGCCACGACGGCCGGCTTTGGCTCTTCACGCGTGGCGGACTTGTCTCCCACCAGGATGGCCGGTTTACTCGCAATAGCGCCGTGACCGCCGGTCAAGTGCATGCCATCGCGGCGGACGGCAGCGGCAACGTGTGGCTATCCGAAGATAGCAGTCTTTTGCACCTTCGGGATGGGGAACTCGTCGAGGAGGTGTCTTGGCCTCAGCTCGGAGCCAAACGCACCGCCATCAGTCTAATGCCCGGCATCGAACCAGGAGGCCTCTGGCTCGGCTTCAGTTTCGATCGCGGCGTCATCTATTTCAAAGATGGGCGGATCAGGCAGTCGTATGCGAAACGCGAGGGAATCGCGGATGGGCCAATCTATAGGGTGAGCGTGGATCGCGACGGTACCGTGTGGGCCGCGACAACAGGCGGGCTCAGCCGGATTGCCGATGGCCGCGTCACCACACTCAACAGACATAATGGATTGCCGTGCGAGACCGTGCACTGGTCAATGGCGGACGACGATGGTTCGTTGTGGCTGAACACATCGTGCGGTTTGGTGCGCATCCCACGCACTGAATTGGATGCGTGGATTGCGGACCCGGAGCATACGGTGCACTTCGGCCTCTTCGACGCCGCCGACGGAGTGCGATTGTCGGCCGACGTGACCTCCAGGTACAGCCCGCGCGTATCGAAGGCGCCCGACGGGGGAATCTGGTTCGTGACCGCAGACGGCGCGCAAGTCCTCGATCCCCGACACATCCCGGTCAATCACGTACCGCCGCCGGTCCACATCGAGCGCATCGTCGTAGACGATCAACCCTACGAACTCAAGCCCGGAATGCGCCTGCCGGCCAACCCCCGCGATGTGACCATCGATTACACGGCGCTCAGTCTCACGGTTCCGGAGAAGGTCCACTTCAAGTTCAAACTGGAAGGGCAGGACCCCGGCTGGAGGGAAGTGATCAACGACCGCAAAGTACAGTACTCGAACCTCCGTCCGAAGACGTACCGCTTCCGCGTCAAGGCCTGCAACAACAGCGCCGTCTGGAACGAAACCGGCGACACGCTGGAGTTCTCCATCGCCCCGGCCTGGAATCAGACCTCTTGGTTCTACGCGTCGTGCGTAGCCGCGTTTCTGGCCGTGCTCTGGGGGCTGTACCGGCTGCGGCTCTACCAGATCCGGCGGGAGTTCAACGC
>DATJYW010000373.1:0-26633 GCA_035499435.1 Candidatus Acidiferrales bacterium
GAAGAAGTACGCCTCCTTGATTCCGTTCGGATAGCGCTTGAGCGAAAGCGGCCGGTCGGTGAGATAAGGCAGGATCAGGCCGGCGACGCCGGCGTAGTAGTTGAGCACATCGCCCTTGGTGACGCCATCGTCGGGATAGTAGAGTTTCTTCAGGTTAGTGAACTTGAGTGCGTGGCCGTCGATATTGATGGAAGCTTCCTTGGCGCTCGCGGCGAGCAATTCCGCTGGCGCTTCGCGCGTAACTTCCGGGGCGGCGACGTCGTTGCGCAGCCCGAGAAACACCGGCGCCCGCAAACGTTCGTCGAGCGTCCAACTGCCGAACTTCACCTGGCAAACCAGTTCGGGCTTCACCCAGGTCATCCCCCGGTCGGGCTTGGGACGCTCGGCGAACGGACACTTCGTGGTAATCAGCGGCTTCAGTCGCGCGAAGATCGACGCCAGTTGCCGATGGTCGAACCCGGTGCCGGCATTGCCCACCCATTGCAGCTTGCCGTCTTTGTTCACGCCCAGAACCAGCGCACCGAAATACTCCCGGTCGCCCTGCGGCTCGGTGAAGCCGCCGATCACGAACTCCTGCTCGGTGACCACCTTGATTTTCAGCCAGTCGCGGCTGCGCCGGGATTCGTAGCGGCTGTTGGCGTGCTTGGCCACGATGCCCTCCAGCCCGTTCTCCCGCGCGGCATCCAGCAGTTCTTCCCCGGCGCCCGGGAACGCTTCGGAGATGCGCACCACCGTGCCCGGCTCCACCACCTGTTCCAGCAGTTCGCGCCGCGTCGCCAGCTTGACGTCGCGCAAATCGTAGCCATCCAGGTAGAGCAGGTCGAACACGAAATACACCACCGGCGTGGACCGCACCAGGTGCGCGACGGCGTTGGGATCGCTATTGGCGATGCGCGGCTGGATCAGGTGGAACCGCGAGACGCCCTTGGGGTCGAGCACCGCGATCTCGCCGTCCAGGATGGCCTGTGTCGCCGCCAGGTGGTGGGGCAGCACGGCAAGCTCCGGATACTGGCGCTCGCAGCGCAGACCGCTGCGGGCCTGCAGGCGGACCTCCTCGTTATCGACGAAGGCGATGGCGCGCACACCGTCCCACTTCACTTCGAAGAGCCATTCGCCGCCGCGCGGGGGCCGCTCCGCGATGTTCGCCGACATGGGTTCGATCGACGCCGGCATCTCGGCCCGCCGCGCGCCCTGGATCGTGGAAGGATCGATCTTTGGTTTTTTTTTAGCCGGCGCGGGCTTCGTCGAGGCGGCCGCCTTCGCCGAACGTTTCGCGGGACGGCTCTCCCAAACGCGATCCGCTGCACCGGCGGTTTTTCGCTTGCTCTCGCGCGCCGGCAGGTTGCGCGCGATCTCCTCCTGCGTCCGGCCCGAGAGCACGCTGTACGCGTGCGCTTCCACATCCCATCCCGGCAACGCGAACTCGTCGCGCTTCTTGATGATCAGCCACTCGTTGCCCTTGCCGCGGCCTTTCATGTGGACGAGGGCGAACTCGCCGTTCAACTTCTCCCCATGCAGTTGGAACTTGAGATCGCCCCGAGCCACCTGCTGATCGCCCGGGACGCCGCCCATCAGCTCGAACGTCCCGCGGTCCCACAGCATCACGCTGCCCGCTCCGTAGTTTCCCGCCGGGATGTTGCCTTCGAAGCTCCCGTACTCGACAGGATGATCCTCCACGTGCGCGGCAAAATGTTTCACCCCCGGGTCGAGCGTCGGGCCCTTCGGCACGGCCCACGATTTCAGCACGCCGTCGATCTCCAGCCTGAAGTCGTAATGCAGCCGTGTGGCGTCGTGCCGCTGCACGTAAAAGTAGTTCGTAGCGGCACGCGATCCGCTCTTCCCCGGCGCAGGCTCCGGTGTCTTTTCGAACCGGCGTTTCGAAACGTACTCTTCCAGAGGCATAAGTCCCTTTACGTGCTTCGTTTACATCATATGGGGCATTGTAGTATGTTGGAACCGCAAGACCTGAGAGGGGGTCGTGTCTTTATGGCAGCGAGCGTTTGGAAGGGCCATCTCACTTTCGGCCTGGTGACGATTCCGGTTCGTTTGTTCAGTGCCGCTCGGAGCGAAACCATCAGCTTCAACATGCTGCACAAGGACGACCACTCGCGCATCCGCCAGGTCACCTACTGTCAGCTCGAGGACAAGCCCATCGCGCGCAGCGAAACCGTCAAAGGCTACGAGTACGAGAAAGATCACTACGTGGTCGTCGAAGACGAGGAGATCCGCAAGGTCGCGCCCAAGACCGCCAAGGTCATGGAGATCCTCGAATTCGTCAAGTCGGACCAGGTGGACCCGATCTACCTGGAAAGCTCCTACTACGTCGCGCCCGAGGAAGGCGGCGAGAAGGCCTACGCCCTCCTCTTCACCGCCCTCAAGGAATCCGGGTACTTCGCGCTGGCCAAGGTCGCCATGCACAATCGCGAGCACATCATCGTCATGCGTCCCGGCGACAAGGGCATCGTCTCCCACACCATGTACTTCCAGGACGAGATCCGCCAGGTGGACGAGTTCCGCACTGACACCAGCCTGGTGAAGGACAAGGAGCTCGCCATGGCCAAGATGCTGATCTCCTCGCTCGAAGCCGAGTTCGAGCCGCAGAAGTATCACGACTCCTACCGCGAGAACCTGCAGAAAATGATCGAGGCCAAGATCGAAGGCAAGAAGGTGGTGGAGACGCCGGCCGAGCACGTCGCGCCCGTGATCGACATCATGGAAGCCCTGAAGAAGAGCCTGGCCGAGAAGCGCAAGCCCGCCACCGTCGCGACCGCCGCGGCGACCACCGAATCCGGTCCGGTGGCAGTGGAAGAAGCCCCCAAAAAACGGGTGCGCAAGAGCAAAGCCGGATAGCCCGGCCCCTACCACGCCCGCCAGCGCGCCATCAATATCCCTGTTCCCCCACGCGGAATCAAGCGCGATTTTGCCGAATCGTGCGCCGAAGACCGTATAAGCGGAGAATAATGGGAGATTACATGGCCCTCTCCCGGCGAGCATTCCTGGGTTCCGCGGCGCTGGCGGCAAGGGCGCGCCCCACCCCGCCCCCCGGCCGCCTGAAGCTGCGCGAGTTCGCATATCCCCAGGTCAAGCTGACCGGCGGACCGCTTGCCGCCATGTACCAGCGCATGCACGCCCACTTTCTCGCCCTCGACGAGGATCGCCTGCTCAAGGTCTACCGCCAGCGCGTCGGCCTGCCGGCGCCCGGCCGCGACATGGGCGGCTGGTACGACGCCGATGGCTTCGTGCCGGGGCACCTGATCGGCCAGTTCGTCTCCGGCCTCGCTCGTATCCACGCCCACACCGGCGATCCAGAGGCCGCCGCCAAGGCCCGCCGGCTCGTGCGCGGATACGCCGCTGCCTTCGAAAAGGACGGCAACCCGTACGCCAGCCCGAAGGCCGCGGCCACCTGGGCCTGCTACGTCCTCGACAAGTACGAAATCGGTCTGCTCGATGCCGCCGCGCTCGCCGGAGTCGATGAGGCGCGCGCTCTCTTGCCGCGCGTGATCGCTGGCGCCGTCAGATTCATTCCCGACCATACCTTCGACCGCGTTGGCACCCGGAACCCGCCCTACGACGAGCCCTACATCCTCCCCGAAAATCTGTTCCAAACCTACGGCCTGACCGGGGACCGGCGGTTCCTCGACATGGCGAAGCTCTACCTGCTGGACCAGGAGTTTTTCGATCCCCTCTCCGAAGGGCGCAACGTCCTGCCGGGCAAGCACGGCTACAGCCACGTGATCGCGCTCAGCTCCGGCGCGAAGGCCTACGAAGTGCTCGGCGACGGGAAATACCTCCGCGCCATCCGCAACGCCTGGGACATGATCGAACAGACGCAGCAATACGCCTCGGGCGCTTGGGCGCCGAGAGAGACTTTCGTCAAACCGGGCTCCGGCGAGCTGGCCGCCAGCCTGACCGCCACCCGCGACCACTTCGAGACGCCCTGCTGCTTCTATGCCCACGCGAAGCTGGCGCGCTACCTCACCTGCTTCACCGGCGATTCGCGATACGGCGACGGTCTGGAGCGCACCCTGCTCAACACCATCCTGGGCGCGCTCGATCCCGACGATGACGGCGGCTATTTCTACTACTCCGACTACCAGGCGCGCGCGCAGAAACGCTACTACCAGCGCAAGTGGCCCTGCTGCGCCGGAACGCTGCTCCAATCCGTGGCCGACTATCCGCTCGATCTCTACTTCCACGACGCCGGCGGCATCTACGTGAATCTCTACGCCGCCAGCGAGGTGCGATGGACGGCCGACCGCATCGGCATCAAGCTCACCCAAACTACGGCGTACCCGGAATCCGAACAAATCGAATTGCGCGTGGACCCCGATCAGCCCCTCGAGTTCGACCTCCACCTGCGCATTCCCGGATGGCTCGACCGCCCGGCGCATCTTTCCCTGAACGGAAAGCCGCTATCGGTGCAAGCCGCCCGCGGAACCTTCGCCACCATCCGGCATCGCTGGCGCAAAGGCGACACCGTCGGCCTGACCCTGCCGTTTTCCCTCCGCGCGGTGCCCATCGACGATCGCAACCCCGATACGATTGCGGTCATGCGCGGCCCTGTAATGCTGACCGCGGTCGATCCGCCCGAGCAGTTGGCGGCAAGCCCGGCGGCGCTGGCCGCCATGGACCCGGTGCCCGGCAAGCCCCTCGAATTCGATTGCCGCTGCGCCGCCGAAAAGGTGCGCATGCGTCCGTTTTACCAGGTGCGGCGCGAACCCTACAGCACCTATTTCCGCGTCGCCCTCGACAGGTTGAAAGGCTGATGGTCACCCTCTCACAACAGAAGCCGATGTTCTCGTTCTACGGCGACGACTTCACCGGATCCGCCGACGCCCTCGAGGCCCTCGCTTCCAACGGCGTCCCCGCGGTCCTGTTCCTTCGCCCGCCCGAGCCCGACGATCTTCGTGCGTTCAGCCACTGCCTCGCCATCGGAATCGCCGGCGACAGCCGCAGCCGCCCGCCCGACTGGATGCGCGCCACCCTGCCCGCGGTCTTCGGCCGGCTTCGCGAAATCGGCGCGCCCATCGTCCAGTACAAGGTGTGCTCCACCTTCGACAGTTCGCCCGAAATCGGCAGCATCGGCTGCGCCCTCGAAATCGGGCAGGACGTATTCGGCGCGCCCTACGTGCCGGTCGTGCCGGCGGCTCCCTACCTGCAGCGCTACGTCGCCTTCGGCAACCTGTTTGCCGCGGGCGAAGGTGCCATCCACCGCATCGACCGCCACCCCACCATGCAGCGCCACCCAGTCACGCCGATGGTCGAAAGCGACCTCCTCCTTCACCTGGGCCGCCAGACCTCCCGCCGCCTCGCACTGGTCAACATCCTGGCCCTGCGCGCCAATATGTTCGCCTTCGCTACCAGCGCGGCCGGAGTCCTCTTCGACGGCGTGGAGCCCTCCGACCTCGAGCAGGCCGCGCGCCTCGTCTGGGAGCATCGGCACGCCCCGCAGTCCTTCGTCGTGGGCAGCTCCGGTTTCACCCACGGCATCCTGGAATACTGGCGCGCCCAAGGCTGGCTCCCGGAGGGCGGCTTTTGCCCGTCCGCCCAGCCGGCGGACCGCGTCCTGGTGCTGTCCGGCAGTTGTTCGCCGGTCACCGGCCGCCAGATCTGCCGCGCCCTGCGCGCCGGCTTCCACGGCATTCGCCTGAACCCGCTCATGACCGGCAACCAGGGCTACGATGCCAGCGTGGAAAGTGAAGCCCTCGAACAACTGGGCGCCGGCCGCAGCGTCATTCTGTACAGCGCCCTGGGACCCGAAGACGATGTCGCCGTTGCGGACCGGCCTGCCTTCGCTGCCGCCACCGGCAGAATGCTGCGCCGGCTGATCCAATCTTCCGGAGTGGGGCGCGTGGCTATCGTCGGCGGCGATACCGCCAGTCAGGCCGTGCAGGAGCTGGGCATCCAGGCGTTGACGTTTCGGGCGCCCATTGCTCCGGGCGCTCCCCTGTGCCGCGCGCACGGCGGCCCGCATGAACTCGATCTCGTCCTGAAAGGCGGCCACGTCGGCTCGGAGCGCTTCTTCGATGACGTCTTGCAATGAGTGCGACCCCTTGTGGGGCGGTGCTTCAGCCCGCGCGGGACTTTTGGTCCCGCTGGCTCGATT
The DNA here is from genome assembly GCA_035499435.1 of Candidatus Acidiferrales bacterium. Classification (GTDB taxonomy): domain Bacteria; phylum Acidobacteriota; class Terriglobia; order Bryobacterales; family Bryobacteraceae; genus Solibacter. Next base: position 6,107 of record DATJYW010000373.1, read on the forward strand.
GGCAGGCTCAAGCCCGCCCGGAGCGTGGTCTGCGGAGTGATCCAGAACCCGGAATCTGAACGCTGTGGCAAGGGTCCGGACGATAGCCGGGTGCTCGTGGTGTGGCCCCAAGCGCAGATTATCGTCCGCCCCGAATTGCTCCGTCGAGCTTCGGCACTGCCAATCCGCGAATAGTGCGCTACGCAACCAAGTGGCGCCAGCCGACCTTCCGAATGGCGCAAGTTCCCGGCGAACTAGCCAGTACAATATCAACGGATCGATTAGGAGACCAGAATATGAACGACCCTCAAAGCGTAACGTTGACGGTGTTCGGGGCGATCGTCTTGGGCGCCGGAACGGCCTTTGGGGCAAATATTCAGTATTCGTTCGCGCCGATTAGCTTGCCCGGTTCAATGCAGACTGCCCCAGAGGATGTTAATAATCTGGGTCAGATTGTTGGACTCGGCGACCCCCCCTTCAGTTTTGTCTACAGCAACGGCAACTTCAGTAGTCTTACCTACCCAGGCGGCACACAGACTGAAGCCCACGGAATCAACAACAACGGCAAGATCGTTGGAGAATTTGTTACGGCCCCGGCCCACTTTCACGGCTTCCTGGATAGCGGCGGCGCCTTCAGTGCAATCGACTACCCCGGCGCCACGAGCACCTTTGCCTACGGTATCAATGACAGCGGCCAGATTGTGGGAGATTTTTCCGATCTCGACTTCGAATACCATGGCTTCCTCGACGTTGGCGGCAGCATTACCGCGCTTAACTATCCGGGAGCTTTTTGCATACCTGACGCCTGCGGCACTTTCGCGACCGGGATCAACAACAGTGGCCAGATAGTTGGCCGTTACGGCGACGCAGCTGGCGTGACCCATGGTTTCCTCTATAGCAATGGTAGCTTTACCACTATCGATTATCCCGGCATCAGCTGCCCTCCTGTGACCGCATTACTCGATTGTGGGACCTGGCCGCAAGGGATCAACAATAACGGCCAGATTGTTGGATACTATATGGTCCCGGTACTCCTGCCAAACGGCGGAGTTCTAACCACACACGGCTTCCTGGAGGATGGGGGCGTCTTTACAACCATCGACCATCCTGGTAGTCCCTTGATCACTTTCGTCTGGGGCATCAACGATATCGGCCAAATAGCGGGATATTACGAAGGGGCGGGTGGTCCTAAAGGATTTTTGGGGACTCCAGTCCCAGAGCCGCATTCTCTACCCGTATTCCCTGGATGCCTGATTGGCCTCTTTGCGCTGGCCCGCAGAAAGCTCCGGCCATGTCCTTCACCATCACCCCGACTACCCGGCGCTGCCCCTCCTTCGCGCCATTGGACGTCGCCAGCCACTCCAGCATCTCTTCCGCAATCACCGCTCATCCGGGTACGGGCCCGTGCGCAGACCCGGCGTGCCCGCGCCCGCCTCCAGCCTCAGCGCTGAAAACCAGGTCGTGGTCCTTCTGCTTGGAGTGACAGCCATGCATTGCGCCCGGTCCTTCTCCGCCAGCCTCGCGTACTTACTGTCGAACGTTTCGAATCCCCAGCCGACCGTCTCCTGGTATAGGCGATCGTCTTTCATCATCACGTCCAGCGCGCTGCGCGTCTCGCGAACGATTACGGAGCCATTCGGGAACTTTCCCGCGCGATACCCCTCCACTGCTTCCCGATTGGCGATGCGGGCGCTAGCCGACGAGGATGAATCCAAAGGAATTCTCCGCGAGGGAGAGCGGGATTGGTGCTATTCACGTCTTCTTCTTCTTCTTCCAACACCGGTTGCGGGTTTGAATATGTGACAACGATCGATCGAAGCTTCGAGGTCTATTGCCTGGGGTCTCCAGGTTCAGGCAACCCCGACTCACTGTTCGCCATCGCGGTGATTCCTGGCGATGCCTTACCAGGGGGAGTGGCATACGCCTATGCTGACCAATTTGCAGGTACTGCAGGACCCTTCACACCAACGAATGCATACAACCCCGGTGGTTCAGTCTTGATTACGCGCGTCGATGTTGGCATCGACGATGTGACATTCAGGGGCATCAATCCGGCAGACATCGCCGGAGGTATGGTTCAGGTGGCGAGTGGGTATGGGAGCTTACGCCGGGACTCAAAGGGACTGAAATTCTGGCGGAGGAAGAGGGATTCGAACCCCCGAGCGAGTCACCCCGCTAACGGTTTTCAAGACCGCCGCCTTCAACCACTCGGCCATTCCTCCGTCGTTCCATTATATCGGTCGCGCCCAGCCGCTGCCCTCATGCCTCGCCGCGGACCGACAGCAAGCCATCCAGCTTGGCATTGATGTCACTCAGCGTGCGCATGACTTCTTCATGCTTCACCTGCTCCACGGGAGGCGTCTTGCGGATAATGCAAAACGTGCCGCCCGGCTCGAGCACGCAGCTTTCCACGTCGGCCAGCGACTCGAAACCCTGGCGGTGGAGGACAGTCATCAGCTCGGATCGAGTGAGCAGCTCCTTCGCCAGTGCCGGCTTGTTCATCCTGCCGTGCTCGATCAGGGTCGTCGGCTCGCCTTCGAAGATCTGATCCAGGCGGCGATGGCGAAAGAGAAACCGTACCACCACGTAATTGACGGAAAGCAGCGCCAGGGCGCCGATGAGGCCGCCGGTGAGCGAGTTGTCATTGCCGATGATGGCATTCTGCACGGTGTTGGAGAGCGAGAGCAGCACCACCAGGTCGAACGGGTTGAGCTGAGCTAACTCTCTCTTTCCAAAGACACGCAGCGCCACCACCAGGAAGAGGTACACAAGCGCGGGGCGCAGGACCTTCTCGATCACCGGGGCCCCCAGCGCGAATATATCGCCCCACATCTTGCCGTTCGCCAGCCAATCCGCCATCGTCGTTCCTCCACTTCCGATTATGCCGGATGACGACTATTTGATAAAAACATCGGAAACGCGGTATGTTTCGGCAGAGGAGTGGAAAACCCTGTGGATGAACGGACGATTTGTTTGCAAACGTTCCCACATCCAGTGCGGCTTCAAGCACTTCACGGCTGCACAGACATCTGCGCCGAAACGTGTTTTTGTGCTTTAACCGCCCCGTGTTCCGAGGCTAGTCTAGGTCATTGAACTTCCATGCCCGCGCCCAACACCACTGAGAAAGGCCTGCCAACCAATGTCGACGCCGAGCGCTTCGTGCTCGGCTCGATCCTGCTCGACGACAGCTTCTACATCCAGGCGGCGGGTACGCTGGATGCCGGCGATTTCAGCCTCGAGAAGCACCGGCGCATCTTCCGGCGCATGGGCGATCTGCATGAGCGGGGGGAGAGCATCGACCGGATCACCCTTGCTAACGAGCTCATGAAATTCAACGAGCTCGAGACCTGCGACGGCCTCAGTTACCTGGTCTCGCTTGACGACGGCCTGCCCCAAATCCCCAACGCGGATTCCTACGTGAGGCTGGTAAAGGACGCCGCGGTGCTGCGCTCCATCATTTTCGCCTCGCAGCACATGATCGACCGCTGCATGATGGCGGAAGAGGCGCCGGAGGAGATCCTCGCCGGCGCCGAGGAGACGCTGCTCAAGCTGGGTGAGGCGCAGGTCAAGACCGGACTGCTCAATCCGGACCAGATTCTGCAAAGCTACGAAGGCGGTATCAGCGCCTTCCTCGACCCGAGCAAGCGCATCAAGGGCATCAGCTCCGGTTTCCTGAAGCTGGACGAGTACACCGGCGGGCTCCACGGCGGCGATCTGTTCATCCTGGCCGGGCGTCCCTCGATGGGAAAGACGGCGTTCGCGCTCAACATCGCGCAGCACGTGGCGCTGAAGCTGAAGCAGACCGTGGCCGTGTTCTCGCTCGAAATGTCGAAGGAGTCGCTGCTCACCCGCATGCTGTGCGCGGCGGCGCGCGTCGACAGCCAGCGCTTCCGCTCCGGCTACCTGACTCAGGATGAGCGCCGCAAGCTCAACCAGGCGCTGAACGACCTGGTGGAATCGCCGCTCTACATCGACGACACGGCCGGCCTGCACCTGATGGACATGCACGCCAAGCTGCGCCGGCTGAAGTCCGAGCGCGGCAAGATCGGCCTCGTGATCGTGGATTACCTGCAACTGATGAGCGGGCGCGGACGGTACGAGAATCGCAACCAGGAAGTCAGCGCGCTCTCCCGCGGCTTGAAGCTGCTGGCCAAGGAGCTCAACGTCCCCATGATGGTGCTCTCGCAGTTGAGCCGCGCCGTCGAGACGCGCCAGGGCGATCACCGGCCGCAGTTGAGCGACCTGCGCGAGTCCGGATCCATCGAGCAGGACGCCGATCTCGTCGGCTTCGTTTTTCGTGAAGAGGTTTACAACCGCGACCGTGAAGATCTCAAGGGCTTGGCGGAGTTGATCATCGCCAAGCAGCGCAACGGCCCGGTGGGCACGGTCAACCTGGTCTTCCTCCACTCGCAGACCAAGTTCGAGAACCGCGCCGAAGACACCGGGGATTTGCCGGACGAGTAGCCCGGCCTACCTCCTGACGTAGAATTCCGCTTCCACGAACGCCATCGTGCGGACTTGATCGCGCAGGGTGCTGTAGCGCAGGCTGCCGGAGGCGGCGCGCAGCCGGCCGATCTCCTCACGGGTGAATTCACGGAGATAACGGTCCGCCCGGTCCCGGTAAGAATATCCCAGATATTTCGCGGATCCCGCGCCGGCGACCTCCATCAGGATGTCCCAGAAGCTGCGCCGCTGGAACAGCCCCTTGCGGGAGCAGTGCTCGACCGCCGCGTCGATGGCGCTCCGGCCACCGCGCAGAATGACCCGCACGCAGCCCACCGGCCCGAACCGACGCGAGGGGTCGGGATCAGGAAAACCGCCGAGCAGCTCGCGGATCGCGGCGGCTTCGGCTTCCCATCCGGCCCAGCGAAACCGCGTGGCGCCGCTCACCAGGGTCCCGCGCAGCAGCAGGTCCCGGATGCGTGTTTCATCCTTTCCGGTGACGCCGAGGACGTGCTCGATCAGCTCGCGCACCGCCATCTCCTGCACGACGACCGGCGTGAGCGCGATCGATTCAGCGGCCTCGCTGGAGAGCTTGACCCGGATGGTCGGCGGCAGCGGCATTTCTGTTTTCACGCTAGCATAGGTCCGTGAAGCCGCTTGAGAAGGTGCTCGCCGAGACCCGCCGCTACGAGCACGCGCTACTGAGTTTTTCGGCGCGCGAGCACAACGGCGCCGTAGAGTTGGTCATTTCCCTCAAAGACCCGGGACTCGGGTTGCACACCTACTACGCCCCCGTCCACGAACGCGATATCCAGCACCCCCAGTTTCCCTGGACGTTCCAGCGCTACCTGTACGATTGCATGCACGACTACCTGGTCGAGATGTTCATCCGCACGCCGCAGAGCAGGGACAACGACGACCCGTCCCGGGCACGCACATGACGCCGGCGGGAGAATTGCTGGCCGCGGAGATAAAACGCAAAGGACCGATTCCGTTTTCCCGTTTCATGGAGGTGGCGCTCTACCATCCGGTGTACGGATATTACCGGAGGCCCCGCGATCCCTTCGGAAAGCGCGGCGATTTCTTCACCGCCGAACAGCTTCAACCCGTGTTCGGAATCCTGATGGCCGCCGTCGTCCGCAAGCTCTACGGCACCCTGGGTGAGCCGCCGGACTTCACCGTGATCGAGCCGGGCGCCGGCCGCGCCGAAATGGCCGCGGCATTCTCGGAGTGGAGATACGTACCCCTCGATCTCGATTCCGGCGAACCGCCCACGGGGGTCCGCGGCGTGATCTTCACCAATGAATTCTTCGACGCACTGCCGGTCGATGCCGCCATCTTCGAGGGAGGCGCGTTTCGCGAACAGCGTGTGGCTCTTCGCGACGGAACGTTCGGCTGGCAGACGGGCGGTACAGTCGATGTGGAAGCCGGGCACTACTTGCGCTCGTGGTATCCGCCGCCAGAGGAAGGGCGTTGGTACGAGGTCAATCTGGCGGCCCTTCGATGGCTCGAACGGATGGCGGCGATATTGAGCAAAGGCTATCTGGTGACCATCGACTACGGCTTCACGCGCGCCGAGAGCGCGCGATTTCCGGCAGGAACCCTGATGGGGTATCACCGCCACACCGCACGCGAGGATGTCTTCGCCGAGCCCGGCGAGCGCGACATCACGTCGCACGTCAACTTCACGATCCTTCAGGAGGCAGGCGCGCATCTGGGGCTGGTCACGGAACGCTTCGAGACTCTGGCGCAAACGATGCTCGCGGCGGGTGAGGCCGATCAATTCGCGTCCGCGCTCGCCGGCGACGATGAGATGCGGCGGCGAATGCAGCTCAAGACCTTGCTATTCGGGATGGGCGAGACGTTTCGGGTGTTGGTGCAGCGGAAGGCGTGAGGAGATGAGCGGACGACAGGAACCGATCGTCCGCCCCACAGAAAATGAAAAAGGCCCCGGAAACCCGGGGCCTTTGGAGTGGAACCTGTTGATCGCTGCCCTGCTACTCAGGGCGCTCCGGACTACTTCTTTTTCTTCGGAGCAGCCTTCTTCTTCGCTGGGGCCTTCTTGGTTGCGCTCTTCATTGATTGATTCTCCCTAACATCAAATTTTGCGATTTGAAAAATCGCAATGTGATTCATATATAAGGTGGTTCACGTCGAAAGTCAAGAAAAAAATGCATTCCACGGCACAATCGATCTGTTTCGGGTTGCACGCGCGCTCCACATCCGCAAAGAAAACGCGCGCACACCAATCTCGATCGCGGCCGCGAGCCGTATATTAAATGAGACGCGCCCGTTCGCGGGCGCGCGGCTCTCGCATGACGCTGCTGTTGCCCATTCTGATGGCCGTGCAAGCCGGCGCCGACGATTCCGAGCTCGTCCTGCGCATGCAGCGGCGCGATCCGCGCGCTGTGGCGGAGCTCTACGATCGCTATGGGCGCGTAGTCTACGCACTGGTCCTCCGCGTGGTGCGCGATACCGGAATTGCGGAAGACCTGGTGCAGGAAACGTTCCTGCGCGTGTGGAACCGCGTGCACGGCTTCGATGCGCAAAAGGGCTCGATTGGACCCTGGTTGCTCGCCGTAGCGCGCAATCGGGCAATCGATTACCTGCGCTCGGCCGTCGGCCGCGAGCGCAACGCCGTCGAGTACGAAGAGACCGACCATCCGGCGCTGTTTTGCGACATGGAGAAAGACATTCTGAGCTCGGACAAGGCTCGTATCGTGAAATCGGCGATCCAGAAGCTCTCGCCGAATCAGCGCCAGGTTATCGAGCTGGCCTACTTCGAAGGTCTGTCTCAATCCGAAATGGCCGAACGCATGGGGCAGCCCCTCGGTACGGTGAAAACCTGGGTGCGTACAGCCCTGAAGAATCTGCGCGATGAACTCGGCGCGGTGGTGTCGGCATGAACTGCAACGAACTTCGCGATCACTATGAGCTGTACGCAATCGGCGTGGCCGAGGATCCGGAGCGCGACGAGATCCGAGTCCACCTGAATCGCGGATGTGAGGTTTGTATGCGGGGCATCAAGGAGGCACGCGAAATTGTCACTCTACTCGGAGGCACGGCTGCACCGTCGGAGCCCTCCGCAAGGTTGCGGCGCCGGATTCTCGCTTCGGTGGGAGTCGAGGAACGCCGCTTCGGATGGGCTCCGTTCCTCGCCGGCGCGCTGGCTCTCTCGCTGTTTGCCGTGGTCTACTTCGTGGGCAGGGAAGGCGAGACGGCGAAGGAACTGGCGCGCGCAAGAGAGGAGTTGGGCACTCGGAACATCGAGCTGGCTCGCCTCAACGAGGCTTTCACCATTCTCAACGGCGCCGATACGACCGTGACCAGCTTCGGAAAAGGCCAGACGCAGCCGCCCAGCGGCAATATCTTCGTTAGCCGCTCCCAGGGCGTGCTGCTGATCGCCAATCACATGCAGCCCGCGCCCGCGGGCAAGGCGTACGAGATGTGGATCATCCCCAAGGGCGGCAAGCCCAAGCCCGCCGGAATGTTCCAGTCTGCCGGCGACGGCTCGGGGATGCACGTGCAACGCGGTCCCGTGGATCCGAATGCGGACCTGGTGGCGGTGACCCTGGAGCCCGCTGCGGGATCCGATCAGCCGACCAGCACGCCTCTGTTCGCGGCGCCGATTCGCGGGCTGTTGCAGTGAGCAACACTCACCCCAGATCCGCGTAGACGAACCCATTTACGTTCCGTATCTCACCAACGCGGACTGGGACGGGCCTCTGAAACATGGGCCCGTCGTAAACACAAGTGTGGAACTCGCCGTTCTCCCCGCACGGGTCGACCGCAGCGGGCAGGTGGGCAAGCAGTGCTGCATCGAACTCGCGGCCCGCAAAAGCGGCATCGAGCTGGCGCGAGTCGACACAACTGAGGCGGGCTCGCAGTCCGCCTGCAATCATGTCGCGCGCCAGTTGCGCTGTCGGGATCTCCCACAGTGGGAAGATCGGCGTCAGACCCGAGCTTGCCAACTGGCGCTCTCGATAGGCGCGGATGTCCTGGAGGAAGAGGTCGCCGAATGCGATCGTGTCGAACCCCTCTCTGACGGCGTGCCGGCAGGCGTCGGCCATCCGCGCTTCATAATCTTCGTTGCTGCACGGCCAGGGCAGGGGCACCTGCCAGAGCGGAACGCCGACGGCGACGGCTTGAGCCTCGAGTACCGTCCGCCGCACACCGTGCATCGCCACGCGGTCCGCAGATTCGTTCAGGGTTGTGAGCAGGGCCGAAACTTCGATGCGTTGCCGCCGCAGAACGTGGAGCGTCCAGGCGCTATCTTTGCCCGAGCTCCACGCGAGCAGAGTCTTCACGCGGCCTGGGCGGCGGTGACGCGCTCGCGCCGCGCCACGGTCCGGCTCAGCCACGCGTGCAGACCGAAGAGGACACCGGAGTAAAAGAGGTCGGAGGCCAGCGTCCGCCAGAAGAACGGCACACCCGCGGTGTAGCTCGCCAGAATACCCGCGAAGTTATGCGGGTAGAGGCTGGTCGGGTACAGCCATGCGAAATTGGTGAGCAGGAAAAACTGCACGCTTCCGGCAAGCGCCGCGCCGCCGATCGCCAGCGGGCTCTCCGTTTCCCGCAGCCGGCTGCCGATCCACACGTTGAGCAGGAAGCTCGCGTAGATCAAAGGCGTCAACGCGGAATAGCCGCCCAGCAGCGGGTCGGTGACGGCCATCAGCGCCAAGGGCAGCGCGTAGGCGCGCCAGCCGCGCAGGCGCGCGCCGGCAAAGAGGCTGATCGCCCCAACAGGCGCAAAATTCCAGTGCTGGGTGACACGAATAAGCCCTCCCAGGATGATCAGGCCGATGGCTAGCGGCCTTGCCTCGTTCTTGTGCATGATTTGCTCCTTCATCGATTATCTATCACTTTCGTGGGACAGGTCTCCGACCTGCCCCGAAGCTGCCCGGTTCGGTTCCCACAATGTCTCGCCCGCGCCGCTGACGTGCGCCGCCCAGCGCGCCCAGACGAACAGTGCATCGCTGAGCCGGTTCAAATACCGGATCGCCTCGGGCGGAACGCTTTCCACACGCGCCAGCGTCACGCATTTCCTCTCCGCGCGCCTGCAGACGGTCCGCGCGATGTGCAAATCCGCATCGACGCGGCTTCCGCCCGGCAGTACAAACGAGCGCAGGGCTGGCAAATCCTCGTTCATCGCGTCCATGCCTTTCTCGAGTTGCTCGATCTCGGCATCGGTCACCCGCGGCTGGCGTGGATGGACGTCCTCGGGCAGCGTGGCCAGGATCGAGCCCAGGTTGAACAACTCGTGCTGCACGCGCAGCAGAATCGCGCCAAGCACTGCCAGGCGCGGCTCCTGCGCGGCAAGCTGGTTGACGGTGGCGCGCGCGGCGCCCAGGAACGCGTTCAGCTCGTCTACCGTACCGTATGCGGCAATGCGCGGGCTGTCCTTGCCGACGCGCTGCCCGCCGACGAGGGCGGTTTCACCGCGGTCTCCCTGGCGCGTGTAGACGCGGTTGATGGCGATTCGGGGCTGGTCGAATGGCTCGCTCATGACTAGTGCGCTTTCGAGATGCTCCACTTCAGCCCGGCCACGAAGTTCAGACGCGGCGAGGGGAAGCCGTACACTTCTTCATACTGCTGATTCAGAGCGTTACGCAAGTTGCCGTAGGCGGTGACGCCGTGCGCCAGCCGGCAATTCAGATTCACGCCGATGTTGGCGAAGCCCGGATTCCAGAACAGACCGTTACTGGCGCCGTAGTTGGGTTCCTCGTACAAGGTGGCGCCGCGAAAATAGCCGGTGACGTCCGCACCGAGGCGGCCGTGTGTGAACGACGCGACGAAATTCCCCGAGTTCTCGGGACGGCGCGTCAGTTCCTGGCCGACCGCGAAGGGCGATGGCGCCTGATTCGCCGAGCCGTCCAGCGAAAGGATGCGCGTTTCCAGCAGCGTGTAGGAGCCGGTAATCAGGATCCATCGGGCCGGGCGGAAGCGCGCCGAAAACTCGGCGCCCTGGGCGCGGGAATTCGCCAGGTTGTCGGATTTGTAGTGGCTGAGCGTGGTCAGCGAACCGCCGAGCGTAACGATCAGGTCGTAGTACCGGTTATAGAAATAGGTCCCATCCACCACCAGCATGCCGCGAAACAGCTTCTGCTCCACGCCGGCATCGAAGCTGCGCGTGCGCTCGGGCTTCAGGCCCGGATTGTTTGTGAAGGCCAACTCGAATCCCGAGGGCGGGCGCAGGCCCAACCCGAAGGAAGTGTGCAGGCGCGTGGCGCCGGCGACGTACGCCGCGGACAACTTCGGATTGGCGCGCGACACGTTGGTGGCCGGAAAGTCCGGCCGGGAAAATCCGTCCCCCGGCATCGATGGCGTGCGGAAGAACTCGCCCCGCAGGCCGGCACTCAGGAACAGGCGGCCGGCGATCTCGTAGCGGTTCTCGGCGTACACCGCGATCTCGTTGCGGTAGATGGGAAATGTCGAAGAACTGGCGTCCGTGATGAATGTATTCTTGACCTCCTCTCGGGCCGCTGTGACGCCGAACGACGCAGTGTCGTGGCGCGACACGCTGAAGATGGTCCGCGACTCGCCCTGGCCTCGAAGGTCCTTGTTGAAGCTGAACCCATACTGGCTGCGGAAGCCGTTGTTGTTCAGGAAGAAGCCGCCAGTGATTTCTTCTCGCCATCTCGGCGCGAGGTCAGCCTCGTAGTGGACGCCATACTCCGAGAAGTTGTTCTTGGCGCGGCTCACCGTGTCGATGCCGGGGTAGACGTGCTCGGGGTCCGATCCCCATGGCCCGGGCTCGCCTTCTTCATTGGAGTCGAAATAGCCGTGGAACGCGATGCGCTGTCGCCCGAAACGGCGCGAAACGTTCAGCAGGATGTCTGCGTTGCGGTAGTCGTCGTTTGGCACGACGCCCTCGTAGTCGTAGCGCGAGGCGGACGCCAGCAGGCCGAACCCGGCGATCGTGCCGGAGCCGGTGACGCCGAAGCGCCGCTCGTAATGGCTGCCTCCTTCGGCGAGCAGATCAAGTTGAGGCGCTCCCGCTTCCCTGGTAACGAAGTTCACGACGCCGGCATTCGCATACGAGCCGTAAACCGCGGACTGCGCACCGCGGATCATCTCGATATGATCCACAGCCTCGCTGGGAATGTGTGCGAAATCGAAACCGCCGCCGAAAGCGTTCACCGGCACTCCGTCGATTTCGACCAGGGTCATATTGGAGTTGCCGCCGCGCAGGAACAGGCTGTCGACGCTTCCCGGCCCACCCGATTGATTGAATGCGACCCCCGGGAGGTAGCGCAGCAGATCGGTGGCAAACGGCTCGTTGCGGCGCCGGACCTGTTGACTGGGGATCAGGTCGACGCTCGAGCCCTGCGCTTCGGCGGGAATGTCGATGGTCGAGCCTGCGACATCGATCGACGCGACCTGCGGCGCAATCTCCAGTTGCACGGTAACAGCCTCCGCAGGTTCCAGGGTACGTGTGGCGAAGCCGGGGGCAGCAACCACGATGCGCAGATCCGCCGTATCACCGGAGTCGAGCTCAAACGCGCCATTAGGCGCGGTGGAGGCCCGCACCACCACGCCGACGCGGTTCACGAGTGCGACCTGTGCGCCCTCCACCGGTGCTCCCGATGGGTCGACTACTTTTCCTTTGATGGATTCGGCGGAAATACCCGTGGAAAAGGCGACGCAAGCGGCCAGAAGGCCCGTCACGTTCTTGGTCATCGCTGGCTCCTCCCTCGAGAGCCTGTTCCTCGCGTCCGCCGGCCGGTCTCCTGACTCGCGTCTCATGGAACCGGCCCGCCTTCCCATTCCCTTGCCGGAACAGTGGCTCCGTGGGCCGATTCTCCACGCTTACAGTAGCGGGGCTGTGCTGGATTTTCACCAGCTTCCCGAACACCAGCGAACTGAACTACACATCGAGTGTACACTATTGTTTCAGGACAGTCGATGTGGATGAAACTCGCGGTTCTTCTGGCTGCGGCGGGGCTTGTTTATCCGGCCTTGGCGGCGGACACGAAGCCCGATAAGAAGAAATCCCAGGCGGCTTATCTGCGCGGCAAGAAAGCCGACGAATCGGGCCAGCGGGACCAGGCTATCGCCGCCTACACCGATGCGTTGCAGGCGGACAGCGGCAACATCGACGCGTTGATCGCCCGTGCCCGCGATTACGCGGCGGCAGGCGACAGGCAGAAGGCGATGGCCGACTTGGACCAGGCCGTCGAGCGCGCGCCCGGATCCGCCGACGCGTACTTCGCCCGGGGCAGTCAGTACGCCGCGGCAGGCGACTCCGAGCGGGCCATCCACGACCTCACCCTGGCCATCAACCTCAAGATGGAGCGTACCGAGGTCTACACCGCCCGCGGAAAGGCTTATAACGACGCTCACCAGTTCGATAAGGCCGAAGAGGATTTCAACCAGGCCATCAAACTTCGTCTGGACAATTGGGAACCGTACCTGGGCCGGGGCATTGCGCGCGCCGAACAGCGCAAGTACCGCGACGCCGCGGAGGATTTCAGCGCCTGCATCGACCGCAAACCCGATCACGAAGAGTGCTACGTGGAGCGCGCCCTGGCCTACACCGGTTTCAGCGACTACGCGCGCGCCCGGACCGAGCTGGACCGCGCGCTGGAAATGAACCGCGAGGACCAGCGGGCATGGCGGGTGCGAGGCGCCGTCCGCGAGCGGTTGAATGACGACAATGGAGCCATCGACGATTACACCGAAGCTCTGAAGCGCGATCCGAAGGATGTCCGGCTGTATATGGCGCGTTCCGCGGTCTATGTGCGGCTGAAGAGGTACCAGGAGGCGCTCGACGATCGCGAAGTGGCCGTGCAGCTCGATCCCAAAAATCCCGAGGTATATGTAGCGCGCGGAGGATCGTATCACCTGCTGGGGCAGCACCAGAAGGGAATCGACGACCGGTCGCACGCCATCGGACTTGCGCCTAATTCCGCGCTGGGATGGACGGCGCGCGGCGACGCCTACTATCTGTTGGGCCGCTGGGATGAAGCGCTGGCCGACCTCGAGCAGGCCGAGAAGCTGGATTCATCCAATGCGGAAACACACCAGTTGCGCCTGATGGCCGAGGCCAAGGTCAAGGAGGGGATCGCGAAAGATAAGGCCAAGGAGACCGCTCCGGAAACCGCGAATGTCACTCTGCCCGTGCCAACTCCGCCAACCAGCGAGCCTGTCCAGCCGCCCGCCACGGCCTCAGCAGAAACCAAACCTGCGCCTGCGGCGGCGCCAGAGCCCAAGCCGGTCAAGGCCCCACCGCCAACGCCCCCGGTTGAAAAGCAGGTGATGACCGCCGACGACTATCACCAGCAGGGCCGCCGGTTCATTCAGGAAGATAAGTTCGCGGAGGCCATCCAGCCCCTATCGCAGGCCTTGACTCTCAACCCATACCTCGCCACTGCGTTCAATGCTCGCGGATACGCGTATTACCGGCTGAAGCAATACAAAGAAGCACTCGCCGATTTCGATGCGGCGATCAAGCTGAATCCCGCTTACGGCAATGCCTACACGAATCGCTCAGTCGTCAGGCGCGCCATGGGAGACAAGGCCGGCGCCGATGCCGACCAGGCGAAAGCGCGCGATCTGCTCAAGAACACAAAGTAGTCTAGTTTATACCTTCTTGTCCGAGACCGCGTCGACGGGCTTGGGCTGGTAGGCAATCGCTTCGATCTCGACGCGGATTCCCGCCACGGCGAACCCGGTGACCACGGTCGCACGCGCCGGCTTGGTATCGCCAAAGAACTCGGCGTAAACGGCGTTCATGGCAGCGAAGTCGTTGGCGTCAGCGAGGTAGACGTTGCACTTCACCACATCGCTCATGCTCGCATTGCAGCCCTTCAGGATGTCCTGAATGTTGGTGAGAACCCGGCGGGTCTCGGTTCCGATATCGCCGGAGATAAGCTGCTGTGTCGCCGGATCGACCGGCACCTGGCCCGAAACGAAGATGAAATCGCCGGCACGCACCGCGGGCGAGTAGGGGCCGCGCGGGGCGGGAACGCCGGGAGGAGAGATGCGCTCGATCATGGAGTCAGTGTCCTTCCGCTTCTAAGAATCGTTCAACTTCAATCGCGGCCATGCACCCGGCGCCCGACGCGGTGATCGCCTGCCGGTAGCTCCGGTCCTGAACGTCGCCCGCATGAAATACGCCCGGAATGTTGGTGCGGGCGCCGCCCTTGGAAATGATATAGCCGTCGGCGTCGGTTTCAATCTGGCCTTTGAAGACTTTCGTATTGGGGATGTGTCCGATGGCGAGGAAGAAGCCGTCCACATCCTGGTCCCAGACCTCGCCGGTCTTGACATTGCGCAGGCGTACACCGGTCACGATCCCCTGCCGGAGATCGCGCACGTGCTCCACGACGGTATTGGTGATGAACTTGATTTTCGGATTATTCCGCGCGCGATCCAGCATGATTTTGGATGCGCGGAATTCCTCCCGGCGATGCACCACCGTGACCTCGCTGCCGAACCGCGCCAGGAAATTCGCCTCTTCCATCGCCGAGTCGCCGCCGCCGATCACCATGATCTTCCGGCCGCGATAGAAAAACCCGTCGCACGTGGCACAACTGGAAACGCCGTGTCCGATCAGCTTCTGTTCCGATTCGAGCCCGAGCCACCGCGCGCTCGCCCCACTGGCCACAATCAACGTCCGGGTCTCGGTCCAATCGCCATCCACATTGAGCCGGAACGGACGTTTTGAGAGGTCCGTGTCGATTACGGTCCCGGAGTGGTACTCGGCGCCGAAATTCTGCGCCTGCTTCTTCATGTTCTCTACCAAATCGGGCCCGTTAATTCCCTCCGGAAACCCGGGGAAATTCTCGACCAGCGTGGTCATGGAAAGCTGCCCACCGGCCTCATGTCCTGAAATAACCAGGGGCTTCAAGTTCGCGCGAGCCGTGTAGATAGCCGCAGTATTCCCGGCGCAGCCGGAGCCAATAATCACAACATTTCGCATGTTCGGTCGGTGAATCTTCAGGTTAGCATGGCGGGCGGAGCCCGCCGCGCGGCTGAGAGCTGATGGCTGATGCTAAAGCTATTGCCTTCTACTGAGCATTCGCCACCGGGCTCTTCGCGAAGTACAGCTCCACAGCCCGGTCGATATTCGCCTTCGTCATGCGCACCGGCCGTCCCTCGTACTCGCTGATGGCTTTCACCAGCCGGTAAATGTCCATGGGGTAGCACGCGCGCAGCACTTTGGCCACGTACTCTTCGCAGCGGATGCGCAAGTACTCGCCGCAGCCGGGTTCGGTCGGCACCTGGAAGTTCTGCACTACCCGCTGGAAAATCTTCTCGAAGATCTCCGGTGAGATGTTGTCCACTAGCACCTTGGTCTGGATACGGCGCAGGAACGCTTCGTCGGCCAGGTCGTGCGGATTCAGGTTCGTCGAGAACACCACCATCAGCTCGAACGGCACCTGGAACTTCATGCCCGAGGCCAGCGTCAGGTAGTCCACGCGGCGGTCCAGGGGCACGATCCAGCGATTGAGCAGGTCGCGCGGCGCCAGCATCTGCCGGCCGAAGTCGTCGATGATCAGGATGCCGTTATTGGCCTTCATCTGGCAGGGCGAGATGAACACACGGGTCGACTCGTCCAGCCGCAGTTCCAGCATCGATGCCGAGAGTTCGCCGCCCACCGTGATGCACGGGCGCTCGCATACCGCCCAGCGAGCGTCCATCTGGTCGTCGTGGAAGGGCAACTGGCGGTGGACCACGGGATCGAAGAGCGTGATGATGTGGCCATCGGCTTCCACCGCGTAGGGGATCACCACGGCATCGTGATAGATCCTCAGGATGCGCTCGGCGATGCTGGTCTTTCCGTTTCCGGTGCCGCCGTAAAGGAACAGCGACTGATGGCCGATGAGCGACGGTCCGAGTTGATCCAGCAAGCCATCGGGTAGCACCAGGTCGTCGAAGGCCCTGCGCAGACTTTCGCGGCTCAGCCGCACCTGGGCGGCCTGTGCCCTGACTACTTTCTGGTATTGCTGGATCGAAACCGGCACCGGTCCGACATACTGGCAGACCTCGTTGCGCCCGCTGGCCAGGTTGCGGCCTCCGGAGGTGAGCGTGAACGAGTAGTCGTTGCCCAGCATGCCCTTGACTTCCAGTAGTTGCTGCTGCCGGAATTGGTGGAACAGGCTCTCCAGGATTGGGAACGAGATCTTGAGCGTCTCGTGGAGAGCGCCGAGCGTGCCGGCGCCATGCAGCCACAGATACCGCAGCACCAGGTCGGTCACGACGGCACGGGGTACACCCAGATCCTCGATCCGATCCGGCATCGTCGGCCAACAATCCTGGCGGACAATCTTAGGGACGGCTTGAGTGGCAGTCATCGAATTTGGAATATACAACGCCCGGCGCGCCACGTACCAGTAGGCCAATAGTTAGCTCACTCTCGTACCGGCGGATATATCAGAGGTTGTGCCGCTGCCGCCCGTCCGAAAAGACACATGATATCTGTTACTTGACGGGGTACACGCTGTAAGCCCCGGGCAGGAACATCCCGAAAGACGCTACCGTATAGATAGTCATGTACACGAAGTGTCTCAAGACGATTTGCAGCGGTCTGGTGCTGGCCGCCGCCGCGTTTACACAGGCTCCGTCCGGCAAACTCGCATTTGAAGTTGCCTCGGTCAAGCCGGCCCCTCCCCTGGACCCCGCCGCGATCATGTCAGGCAAGGCCCACGTAGGCATGAAGATCGATGCGGCCCGCGTGGATATCGGCTCGCTGTCGCTATCCGATCTGATCCGGATCGCCTACAAGCTCAAGTCCTATCAGCTCGTATCTCCGGACTGGATGAACGGCATCAGCGCGCAACGTTGGGACATCCTGGCCAAAATGCCTCCGGGCGCCAATAAGGATCAGGTGCCCGAAATGCTTCAGGGCCTGCTGGCCGAGCGCTTCAAGCTGGAATTCCACCGCGAGACCAAGGAACACGCAGCCTATGCCCTGACGGTCGCCAAGACGGGCCTCAAGATGAAAGAAGCGGCGCCCGATCCCGAGCCCGTCAAGACCGAGCCGCCGCCTCCCGGCAGCGACCCCGCACCGCCGCCCGGTAATACCAATCCGCAAATCAAGATGACCGGAAGCGGCGATTCGAGAACCATTACTGTGGGCGGCGGCGAAGGTGGCCCCATGAAGATGACCGTGAGCCCGACCGGCATGCACATGGAAGCCGAGAAGCTGCCCATGGATGGGCTGGTCGAATTGCTCTCGAAACTCGTAGATAAGCCGATCGTCGATCAGACCGGGCTCAAAGGAAAATACCAGGTGGCTCTCGACATCAGCATGGCCGAAATGATGCAGATGGCCCGCGCCGCCGGGGCCCCGGTGCCGAATGCGCCAGCCGCCGAAGGGAAAGGTCCGGCAGATGCTGCCTCAGATCCCACCACCGGCGGCACCGTCTTCACCACGGTTCAGCAATTGGGCCTGAAGCTCGATTCGCGCAAGCTGCCGATCGAGATCCTGATCGTTGAAAAGTGCGAGAAGACGCCGACGGAAAATTAGGCTTCAGGCATCCGGCATCAGGCTTCAGGCATCAGGCATCAGCCCGTGGCACCCGCGGAACTGGGGTGGCTGACGCCTGAGGCCTGACGCCTTCGTCACAACGAATTCAAATACGCAATCAGATCACTCATCTGCTGCGCAGTGAAGCGTGGCCAGGGCAGCTTCTTCTGGTTGATCACTTCCAGCATGCGCGGGCCGTGGTTCCAGAGCGCCGAGACCATAGTGATGTCCGAATAGGCGTCCTTGTGCCCGCCCAGCTTCGGCGCTCCGCTCGACGGGTCGTTGTGACAGGTGCCGCAGCTCTTTTCGTCGAACACCCTCTTCCCGCGGTCGGCGCTGCCGGACCCGCGGAAATACTGCCGCGCCCAGATGTAGGAGATGATCTGGCGCATCTCTTCCTGGGATAGCTCCGGCGGCGGGTTCTTCATGCTCGGCTGGTGATTCCACATGTCGACCGCGATCTCGGTCAGCGTCTGGTTGTGCAGGCGGTTTTCCAGCGCCATCTTGGGTCCGGTGTGGCAGCCCGAGCAACCCTTCGAGACGAAGAGCTTCTCGCCGGTGTCGGCAGGCGGAAATGTAAAGTTAGAGGCCAGGTGGCGCGTCTCCGGCAGGTTCTGGAGATACACCAGCATGTCGGTCAGCTCCTGTGCGGTCAGTTTGGACCACGCAAGCTTCTTCTGAGCGAATTGCTCGCGCATTTTTGCGCCGTGGTTCCACATCTGCTGCGCGAGCACGACCGGCTCGGCGAGCGATTCCCATTTCGCCACCGGCGGCGCAACTGCGACCGGAGAATTCGTGATTCCATGGCAATCGGCGCAATGATGGGCCGCGAATGCCTGCTTGCCGCGCGCAGCATCGCCCGGCTTCTCGAAATACCGCGCAGAGACGAAGTAGGCGAACAGATCCGAAGCCGCTTCCGGAGACAGCGACGTCTTGGTGACGCCGTTCTTCTGCATCGCCTCCCACATATCCGGCGCGTGGTTCCACATCAGGCTGGCCATCACCGCGGGAGTGTAGTCGCGGTCGATACGCCGCCCCAGGTCGGGCGCGAGCGAGCCGCCCCGGCCCTTCATGCTGTGGCACTGGATGCAGTGCTCGCTCTGAAATAGCTGCTCTCCGCGCCGGGCATCGCCCGGAACGATATCGGCCGCCAGCGCACCCCACGCGACGACCGCGCTCGCCGCAATCAATCGAAGTCGGAACATGGCTGGTCTCCTATTTATCGACCCTGATCCCCGTCATGAACGTGTGCACCCGGAACGATTCGTACTGGTAGTAGTTTTCCCCGAAACCATACCAACGCCACTCTGTGTTCCATTGTATGTGTTTGTGCAGCGGGAGCGAGAGCCTTCCGAGGGGCTGATAATACTGGGTCGGGCGCGTGCCCGAGGAAATGAACAGCGAACCGCCGGCCGTCAGTTTAGGCGACATGCCGCCGATCGCCGGCAGGACGAAATCGATGGCCGAGGTGGCGGTGTGGCCGTTCTCCGTGTAGCTCGAAACGGCCGGAGTCAGGAACGGCAGCAGCAGGAAGTCGATATTCGAGCGCAGCGAGGAACGGTTATATTCCGCCATCACGGTCACCCGCTTCCCGCCGTTCGGCGTCCAGTACACGGCCAGCGAGTTATCGCGCGTGCGGAAGTCGTTCTGGATCCCCGGCGTCGGGTTCTGGTTGTCGAGCAGCGCGAAATTGGCCTGCAGCGAGAGCGAGCCCGTCGCCTGGTACTTCGCCCGGGCCCGCATGCGGTTGTAGTTGTACAGGCTGGTTCGGAAATAGGTCTGGTCGGTGACCCCGCTCTCGAAATCGACGTTGAGCGAAAGCTTTTGCAGGGGGCGGATGGTCGCTCCCGCGAGCGCCACGTTCTGCCTCAGGTCTCGGGATTGCAAGGGTCCGGCGGGGTCGAGCTGACCCGCGCGCACCGTGGCATCGCCCCAGACAAAGCGGTAGCCGCCGCGCAGCGTGATCTTGTTGGTCACGTCGACGATCGCTTCCACCTGCTGCTGGTTGTAGTTGACCACCTGCCGCGTGTTGAGCGCATCCAGGATGGTTGGCCCGGTGCCGGGTGTCACCAGAATCTGTTCGCTCAGCATCCCGTAGCCGGCGTCATGATAGTGATTGATCGTCACCGAGTCGATGATGCGCAGCCGCCGCCACGGCCTAATCTCCAGGCCGCCGTTGCCCAGGACACGCGGCGCATTCGCATTGCTGTTGCCGATGCTGAACTCGCCTGGATACAGCAGCAGGGCGCTGAGCAGCGCGAAGTTGCCGGTCGCCTGGTCGAAGTAGCGGGCGTCGATCTTCGGCTCGCTCCACAGAAACTGTCCGTAGAGATTGATCCAGGAAGCCGGGCTGGCGGTGGCGAGTACCTTGCTGTAGACGCTCGAGCCGCGGATTCCGTAAGCCTGCTGGAGTGTCTTCAGGTACAGCATGCTGCCCAGAACCGGCGTGGTGCGATCGCCGTAGTTCAATCCATTGGCGCTGGCCTGGTCGTCTTCCTTGAACGTGGTACCTCCCTGTTCGAGCGTCACGTGGAAGCGGTTGTACTCCATGCGCACGCCGCCGCGATAGTTGTTGGTGCTGTTGCGCAGCAGCGTGGGTACGGCGAACTCATTGTTTTCATCCTGAACCCA
>DATJYW010000374.1:0-6048 GCA_035499435.1 Candidatus Acidiferrales bacterium
CCGCCCCAACCGGTACCCTCTGCGGCCGGGCCCTTTGGGGCCGGCCGCAGCAGGGGACTGTTGAGGACTCAGATTATGACCACGCCCTCGAATGCTGCGCAATTGCCTGGTAGAGGGGTAACATAACCATGAAAATTAAAAGCAAACGGAACCTGCTCGTCGCCATGCTGGTTGGCGCGCTGGCGTTTACGGCCAGTGTTGCCCGGGCTGCCGACCCGCTGCCCTCATGGAACGACGGCACTGCGAAGCAGTCCATTGTGGCTTTCGTATCCAGGGTCACCACACCCGGTTCGCCGGATTTAGTGCCGATTGCGGAACGAATCGCCACGTTCGACAACGACGGGACCCTGTGGTGCGAAAAACCGCTGCCTGTCCAGTTGTACTTCGTGCTGGACCGCGTGAAGGCCCTTGCGCCGCAACACCCCGAATGGAAAACCCAGGAGCCATTCGCCTCGCTGCTCCGGGGCGATTTGAAATCAGCGCTTGCCGGCGGCGACCGCGCGCTCCTGGAACTCGTGATGGCCACGCACACGGGCAACACGACCGACGAGTTTGAGCAGATCGTTAAGGATTGGATCGCCACCGCGAGACATCCGAAGACCGGCAGACTCTACCCGGAAATGACCTATCAGCCGATGCTCGAGGTGCTTGCCTATCTGCGCGCCAACGGCTTCAAGACCTTTATCGTGTCGGGCGGCGGCATCGAGTTCATGCGTGCGTGGGCAGAGAAAGTCTATGGCGTCCCGCCGGAACAGGTAGTGGGCAGCAGCGTCAAGACGAAGTTTGAACTGCGCGACGGCCAGCCCGTCCTGGTGCGCCTGCCGGAGCTGAACTTCAACGACGACAAGGGCGGAAAACCGGTCGGCATTAACCAGCACATCGGCCGCCGTCCGGTGATTGCGTTTGGCAATTCCGACGGCGACCTGCAAATGCTCCAGTGGACCGCCGCCGGTCGCGGCGCGCGTTTCTGCCTGTACGTCCACCACGACGACGCTGCACGGGAGTATGCCTATGACCGGGAGGACGGCCTGGCCCGGCTCGACAAAGGTCTAGATGAGGCCGCCGCGAAGGGCTGGACCGTCGTCAGCATGAAGCACGACTGGAAGCAAGTGTTCCCAGCCGAGCAATCTGCGATCACAGCCATTGACGTCCTGCTGGAGCCAGACGCCACGATGCTGCGACGTGCGGAAGCGAACAACGCGCGCCTGCTCAGGGTGTTCCCGAAGGGCTTCGCCCTGGACGCCGAACACCAACCGCACATCACACTGATTCAGAGATTCATTCGCACGGGCGACCTCGATAAGGTGTATGCCGCTGTGGGCCGGGTCATCGCCGCCGCCAACGTGAACGCGATAAGACTCGAGGCCTTCAAATACTATTACGCCTCGGCCGGCGCGACAGGCGTTGCCGGCATTTGCGCCAGGCCAACTCCGGAATTGCTCAAGTTGCAGGAGGACCTGATTGCCACCGTCGCCCCGTTTGCGGTGGAAACCGGTCCCATCGGAGCATTCACCGCTTCGCACGACGATCCTGCGACGGATGCGGCCTTGATCCGATACGTGTCGTCGTTTGTGCCGAAGATGACCGGCGAGCATTTCAATCCGCACGTCAGCACCGGCGTCGCCCCCAAGGAATATCTCGACAAAATGCTTGCCGAACCGTTTGAGCCGTTCAGCTTTTTCCCCGCAGGCGCGGCGGTCTATCAGCTCGGCCCCTACGGCACCGCGGCTAGAAAACTCGAGGAATGGAAGTAATGAAACGAGGAATCTGTTTACAGCGGCCGGCACATAACCAACCATGATCCTGAAAATCCTCATTGCCTGTTTGCTGGTGATTGTCACCGTGGTCGTGCATGCCTTCGGATTTCACGCTCTGCTCCGGTCCATTATGCGGCGCGTTCTGACCACGTCTGGCTTCGGGCCTGTCACGCGGATGGTGATCCACCTGGCCGTCTCCCTGATTCTGATCCACCTGGCCGAGATTGCCGTCTGGGGGCTGTTTTATCTTTGGCAGGGCTGCCTGCCGGATCCCGAGAGCGCGTTCTATTTTTCCGGAGTCACGTACACGACCGTTGGCTACGGCGATATCGTGTTGCCCAAGTCGTGGCGGATGTTCGCACCGATTGAGGCTATGACAGGCATCCTCATGTGCGGGCTCTCGACCGGGCTTTTCTTCGCTCTCGTCAGCCGGTGGATCACCCAATGGGTGAAAATCTCGTCAGCCTCAGCCCCTGACGCGGATCAGGAACGCGGCGCCGAGTAGCGAATGAAAGAGGCCGCTCCAGGAGTGGGACAGCCATGAACCCAAGACAGGATCACGCCGCTCCCCTGCGCTTCCCCATCCTGCAGGGGGTGCTACCAATCACGGCCGCTCGGATCCCGGCTGAAATCCTTGCCGGCATCACGCTGGCTGCAATCGCCATTCCGGAAGTGATGGGCTACACCAAGATTTCCGGCACGCCGGTGATCACCGGGCTCTACACCATGCTCATCCCCACCGCGCTGTTCGCCCTGTTCGGCTCCTCGCGGCACCTGGTGGTGGGCGCCGATTCGGCCACGGCGGCCATCCTCGCCTCCAGTCTCGTGGGAGTCGCAACGATCGGTTCGGAGCAATACCTGGCGTTGGCCGGCGTGCTGGCGCTGATGGCCGCGGTTTTCCTGATTCTGGCCCGTGTCATGCGCCTGGGATTCCTGTCCGACTTTCTTTCGCGCACCGTGTTGATCGGGTTCCTCACCGGCGTCGGCGTGCAGGTCGCGCTGGGACAGTTCGCGGGCATGCTCGGACTGGAGGGGGGCGGCCACGGGACGCTGGGGAAGCTGTGGCACACCTTGCAGCATCTCGGACAGGTCAACCGATACGAAATGATGATCGCGCTTTCCGCGCTGGCGGTCATCTTCGGGCTTAAGAGGATTTCGAAGAAGGTTCCGGGGGAACTGATCGCGGCGATCGGCGCCATAGTCGCAAGCTGGGCATTGGGACTCGATAAGCAAGTGCATGTGGTCGGCGCGGTTCCGGGCGGTCTACCGTACATGGGTCTGCCCAAAGTGGACTGGAACTGGGATGTCATAACGACGTTAATTCCCACGGCCTTTGCGATGTTCGTGGTCATCCTCGCACAGAGCGCGGCGACCTCCAGCGCCTATGCCACGCGCTACGGCGAGAGATTCAGCGAGAACCTTGACCTGGTCGGCCTGGCTCTGGCCAATATTGGCGCCGGCCTATCCGGCACCTTCGTCGTCAACGGCAGCCCAACCAAAACGCAAATCGTGGACAGCGCGGGCGGCCGCAGCCAACTGTCGCTCCTGGTGATGGCGGCGATCGTTTTGGTGGTCCTGCTCTTCCTGACCGCACCGCTGGCCTTCATGCCAGAAGCGGCCCTGTCTGCCATCGTCTTTCTAATCGGCCTGGGACTGATTGATCTCGCCGCGATGCGGAAGGTCTTCCAGCAACGGCGATCTGAATTCTGGGTGGCGCTGATCACCGCGCTGACGGTCGTGCTGGTGGGCGTCAAACAGGGGATTCTGCTGGCCATCGCACTGTCGCTCATCGAACACACCCGCTACGGGTATCGGCCGAAGAACGCGGTGCTCGTGCCTGGAGAATCGGGTGGCCGGCAACCACTACCCGTGGCCACCGCCGCGCAAGCCGCGCCCGGCCTGGTCATCTACCGATTCACCCACAGCCTGTACTACGCGAATTGTCAGCAGTTTTCGGAGGAGATTTCGTTTCTCGCGAACAGCACCGAGCCGCCTCTGCGCTGGCTCTGCCTCGACGCGTCCGCAGTGGACAATGTCGACTATTCGGCGGCGGAAACCCTCCGGTCGGTTTACGCGAACTTGAAGGCGAGAGACATACGCTTGGTCGTTGCGGAGGTCATGAACCTCAAGACCAGGACGGCATACCATTTCAGAGAGCTGTTTGGTGCGGATGCCTTTTACGACCATCTGGAGGATGTCGTAAACCAATACCAGCAGCAGTTCAACTTGCCGGTTCCCTCAGAGCGTTCAGCCCCGGCTCCAGAGGGAGCGGATCGAGGCGCGTAACGGGCCGAGATAGCGGTTAGCTCGTTATCCAAGAGGGGAGCTTACGATCCGAAAACTGGAAGGCGCGATGAAATGCACGTGTACGCTTCAGAGCAGTCGCTCGATACCGCATCTTCTGTGGTCGATGATTGTCGCGCCACTTTTGGCTGCGCTCGTGTTGCTTCTGCTAGGAGGCATTCTCTGGCGGTGGTCTCCCGTAGGGCACCGCCAGAGCGACAAGGAGCCGTCCGTTTTTTCACCGACCTACATCGGCAAGGAGCAGTGCGCCAAGTGTCATGCAAAAGAGGCGGAGGAATGGAGCCATTCCGACCATGCCCTGGCCATGCAAAAGACCACCCACGTGAGTGTCCTGGGCAACTTCAACGACCGGCGATTCACAAAGGACGGCGTCACCTCGAGCTTCTACAAAAAGGATGGCAAGTTTTATGCGCGCACGGATGGGCCGGACGGAAAGCTCCAGGATTATGAACTTCCTTACACCTTCGGCTACTTTCCCTTGCAACAGTATCTGGTGCCCTTCCCGAATGGCCGCTTGCAGAGCCTGGTTCTAGCCTGGGATTCACGAGCCAAAGACCAGGGCGGCCAGCGTTGGTTCCACTTGTATCCCAACCAGAAGATGCCCTACTCAGATCCCTTGCACTGGACGAGGCCTAACCAAACTTGGAACTTCATGTGCGCCGACTGCCACTCGACCAACTTGCGCCCCAACTACGACCTGGCGAAAAACAGTTATGACACCACCTGGTCGGAGATCAACGTTTCATGCGAACAGTGCCACGGGCCGGGCTCACAGCACGCAACCTGGGCGCAGACGCGAAAGAGCTCCTCCGAGCAGAAAGCCAGCGCCGGGGGCGGCCTCAAAGGACTGGTGGTCGATCTGAAATCCGTCAATGGGTCGTGGTGGCTTCTGAAATCCGACGACGTCACCCTGCACTGGAAGGGGGAGCCGCGCACCCGCGCGGAATTTGAAACTTGCGCACCATGCCATTCCCGGCGCCGTCCGATCACCAGTCACTTCCAGCCAGGGCAGCATTTCCTGGACGCGTATGTGCCGAATCTTCTGGAAGAGGGCGTTTACTACGCCGATGGACAGATTCTGGAAGAGGACTACGAGTACGGCTCGTTTGTGCAGAGCAAGATGTACCACGAGGGGGTGACCTGTTCCGACTGTCATGATCCCCACACTGGTAAGCTTCCCCCGGTCAGCTTGAATCAAGCATGCGGCAAGTGTCATCTGCTGGCCAAGTTCGGCGCACCCGATCATCATCACCACAAGGAGGGCTCTACCGGCGCCCTCTGCGTGAATTGCCACATGCCCACTCGGACGTACATGGTGGTGGACGTGCGGCGCGACCACAGCTTCCGCGTGCCGCGGCCGGATTTCTCCGTCACTTACGGCACCCCCAACGCCTGCACGCAATGCCACAAGGACAAACCCGCCAAATGGGCGGCTGCGGCTGTGGCGAAGTGGTACGGGACGAAGCAGCGACAAGAACCCCATTTTGTCGCGGCAATTGACGCCGGCCGCCGAGGATCCCTGACCGCGGAAAAACAGTTGGCTGCTCTGATCTCCGATTCCGAGCAACCGGGAATTGCCCGCGCTACGGCATTGTCCCTGCTTCCGCAGTACGTGTCCTCGATTACGTTTCCCGCTATCCAGGCCGGGCTGAGCGACGCCGATGCTCTGGTGCGTCGCGAGGCCATCCACGCGCTGGAGCCGCTGCCGCCGCGCGACAAGGTTGAACTGGCCGGGCCGCTGCTCGCGGACCCATTTCGCTCCGTGCGTATTGAAGCGGCGCGCCTGCTGGCCGGAACTCCTACGGAGCTGCTGAAGGGGGACGTGAATGCCTCGCTGGAACGTGCCACGGCGGAACTGATCGCCTCCGAAATGGCCGCCGCGGAACGCCCGGAAAGCCACATCAACCTGGCGTTGCTGTACACGCAGATGGGACGCACCGCCGAAGCGGAAAGCGAACTGCAAACCGCACTTCGCCTCGACCCTCGC
>DATJYW010000375.1:0-4012 GCA_035499435.1 Candidatus Acidiferrales bacterium
GTTCACCTCGAGCCGCTAGCCGATTCCTACAGCCCGAGCGCCATTCGTGTAGCCGGTCCCACCACGCCGTCTGCCTTCAGCCCTTTGGAGGTCTGGAACGCCCTCACCAGCGCTTCGGTGAACGGACCGAACACGCCGTCCCGCGAATTGTTGAATCCGCCGGCGTTGAGCGCCTCCTGAACGCGCCGCACATCTTCGCCGCGCATGTAAGGCGAGGTCAGGTGCAGAACCGGCGCCGGCGGCGGATCGTTCGGGTCCACTGCCGCCACGCGTACCACGGGCGCCGGGTCGTCCAGCGTCGCCGGCGAGATCACCGCGCCCCGGACGGTCAGGTCGAGCGGGAGATCCCACGCGCCGCCGTCCACGAGTTTCCGGAACGCGTCCATGCGATACGCCGTCCCGGGAAGGGGAGGCTTCAGGCTGATCAGCCACTCCTTGCGCGCGTCCACGTACCTCTGGATCCATTGGTGCTCGTCCACTCCGCCCGCGCCGATCGCGGTGCCCACCCGCGCCACCACCTTGGCGAACCCGCCCTGGATGAAGCTGTCGTACACCACCGTCTGGCCGAGCGCCGAAACGATGCCGCGCGACTCGGCCGCGCGGCACGCCGGGTTGAGATAGTGGTCGTCGAAGAACCGGTCCTGCTCGGCCTTCATGGCCGGATCTTCGTGCCCGGCCTGTTTGAGCGTGTCGCGGAACTGCATGTTCGCGTCGAGGCTGACGTCGATCCTGGCGAGCTGCGGCAGGAAAGGCCGCAGCTCGGCGCCGAACAGCGCGTCCGTGCGCTCGCAATAGGCCTTGATGAGCAGGAAGAGATTACCGCTGCCCAGCGTGGTCTGGCTGCGGCCGTAGGTGAGATGGCCGGGGTCGTTCTTGAGCAGCGTGACGGCGCCGTAGTCGCCCGCGACGCGGCCCGTCTCGAAGATGTTCACGATCGCTTTGGCGGTACGTTTCTGAAGGTCGTTCATGAGAAGCTCCTATTTGCCCCCGGCCGGCGGCTGGCCGGTCTTGGTCGGATTTTGCGCCGCCGCGGGCGGCACGGTAAACGTGATGTCGGATTTTTGTCCATCTGGGTTGATAACGCTGAAGGTCTTCGGAGTCTTCGGGTCCGAAGAGCCAAACCACTTCTTGTATGTCCTGAAGTCGCTGGCCTCCAACTGCGCCGGATCGATCGACAGCCGCAGCACGCGTGCCAATGTCGGGTCGTCCTGTTCCCGGATGACCACCTCGGGCAGGCGCTTGCCGTCCTTCTCCACCAGCATGCGGAACGGCAGCTCCTGGCCGTCGATCTCGAACAGGCCCTCCGACGAGAGGTTCTGGCCGCGAATCTCGATCATCCGCGTGAACGCGGGGCCGGCCCCACCCGGCAGCGGAGGCGCCACGCTCGCCGCCACCAGCGACGTGACCGACGCCGTCAGCTCCTGCAGCGCCGACACCGCGCGCTGTGCCATCTCCGCGGCCTGCCGGGCCGCCGGCTGCGCACCCGGCGTCGCGAATTCGGCGGCCGCCGCGGCCGCCGCCGCCTCTGCCTTGCTCTGCAGCTCGCCCAGTTTCGCGGTCACGGCCACGCCGTCGCGCGCTGTCTTGACCTGTCCGGCGGCGGTGACGGCGCCGTTGAGCGCATCTACCGCCGTTTTGGCATTGCCCGGCGGAACGTCGGTGAACGTGTCCAGGACGCCCTTGGCTTTCGCTGCTGCCTGCGAGAGATCCGGCGGGCCTTGAGGCGTCGCCGCGGCACTGGCCATATCGTCATCCGACTCCGATGGCACGATCGAGATCTCGTTGACGATCGGCCCTGGCTTGCGCGCCAGCTTGCCGCCCAGGTATCCCAGCGAGCTCAGGCCCATCATGGTCATCATGCTGGTCGGCACCGGGTCGATGCCCTTGATCAGGTCCGGCGAATGCTGCACCACGGCCACGCAAAACACCGCCACGCCGATGATTGTCCAGACGAAAAACTGCACGCGCTCGGGCGCGGCCACGCCGCCGCTGGTCACCAGGTCGCCAAAGCTCGGCAGCTCGCCGCCCGCGCCCTTCGGGCCGCGGACGTTGGTGACAAACTGCGCCCCGATCGATGTTCCCGCGGCGAGGCCGATGATCGCGGGCAGGCCATCGGGAATCTCCGGCCACTGCTGCCGCTGCACCAGGATCCGGCTGATCACCAGGTAGCAGTAGCCGAACACCGCGGCCGCGGTCCAAAGATAGAACTGGAATTTCGAGAGGCTGTACGTTTCGGTTTCCGGATCCACGAACAGAGTTTCCAGGACGCTGTGCGTCGTGCCGGAGGCCTGCTGCGCGCGTTGCAGCAGCTTGATCAGGGCGAGCACGAACAGGCCCATCAGATGCGAAACCAAAGCGGAGACGAGTGCTACGGCCCACGTGGACGACCAGACGCTGTAAAGCTCGAACCTCTGAAGATCCGAAACCTGGTCTCCCTGCTTGATTCGCAGCGCCAGCTCGTTGGCGCTGCCCACCGGTATGTGGCACAGCTCGATCCGGTCCGCGCTGGTCACCCGGCCCGATGGCGTGTCGTCTTTGCACTGCGTCCAGTCGATCTCCTGGACCTTCCCGTTGATGAGGATCTGGTTGTCGTCGGGCCTGCCCGTGTCGAATCCGGAGCCGCGCAGCGCAAAGTTCACGAAATCGCCCTCCCGGCGCGTGCCCGGCGGGTCCAGCGAGGTCAGTTTGAGTTGGCCGCCTCCCAAACGGGGCATCACCTTGAGAACGGGACACGCGGGGTATTTTTTATCGAGCGTCACCGCCACAGCGAACGAGCCGAGAGGAAGATCGTCGGGTATCGTGTACGAGGCGATGCCGCCCGTCACCTGCACCGGAGCGGTCCTCGGCCCCTCGTTCGCTCGGGCGAGTTCGATGACGCCCTTGCCGTCGGGCGGCGCCGGATCGATCTTCACCTGGAGGGGCGCTCCCCGCTGCACCGCGGGGGCGATCAACCTTACAGGCCCGCAGTCGGGTGCCTGGCCATGAAGCCCCGCCGCCGCAATAAGTATGATGATCGCCGCCGTCTTCCACATGACTCTGTCCTCCGCCCTTCGAGCGCGGTATGTAATCTTACATCAAAAGCGAAGTTAAAATCAGGTTTGAGCTCCATGGTGATCGCGCGCTCGATCCGGCTCCGCGGGGTGGTGCAGGGGGTCGGATTCCGGCCGTTCGTGTTTCGCCTGGCTCGCGCGAATGCGCTTTCCGGGTGGGTGCTGAACGCCGGGGAGGGCGTTGAAATCCACGCGGAAGGCCCGGAAGCATCGCTGGATGCTTTCGTTCGCGAGCTTCAGGAGCAGCCGCCGCCGGCCTCGCATATCGCGAGCATCGACGTGTCGGCCGCCGCTGCGGCTGGTTTCAACGGGTTCGTCATTCGGGAGAGCCGTGCCGGCGTGGCGCCCACGGTCCGAATCTCGCCCGACCTGCCCGTCTGCGGCGATTGCCTCCGGGAGTTGTTCACGCCTAATGACCGGCGCTATCGGTACCCGTACATCAACTGCACCAATTGCGGACCGCGCTACACGGTGATTACGGGACTGCCGTACGATCGCGGCCGGACCACGATGCAATCCTGGGAGATGGACGGCTATTGCGCCGCGCAATATCACGATCCGGCGGACCGACGCTTCCACGCGCAGCCCGTTGCCTGTCCTGCGTGCGGTCCGCACTGCCGCCTGCACATCGGCGGCGAGATCGTGGAGGGTGATCGGGAGGCGATCGGCAGGGCTGCCGGGCTTCTGCGAGAGGGCGCCATCGTGGCCGTCAAAGGGCTGGGCGGCTACCACCTGGCCTGCGATGCGGCCAACACCGCCGCCGTGCTCGCCTTGCGCGAACGCAAGTTTCGCAAAGAGAAGCCGTTCGCCGTCATGGTGCGGGACCTCGATCAGGCCCGCCTGCTGGTAGAACTCTCGAATGCCGCGGAAGCCGAGTTGACCTCGATCGCGCGGCCGATTGTCCTGGCGCCGGCGCGGCGTGTGCTGGCGGGTGTCGCGCCCGATACCGGCGATCTCGGGGT
>DATJYW010000376.1:0-25522 GCA_035499435.1 Candidatus Acidiferrales bacterium
ACTGTGAGTTACCCGGTTGGCGCTGCAATTGCATCCTTCCCCGGCGGAGGCATCATGTCCCATCTCAGAATCACTTTGCCCGCTGTCATTTTGCTGGGCGGTTTCCTGGTTTGCTCCACGTCCTCGTATGGCAAGCCGGAATATACGAAGCAAACAAAAAAGGCCTGCGCATACTGCCACGTTGACTCCAAGGCCAAGCCGAAAGAACTGACCGACGCCGGCAAATATTATGCCGAGCACAAGAGTCTCGACGGCTACCAGGACAAGAAGTAGCAAGGGTTCGGGTGGAGGCAAGGAGCCGCAGATGATGCAGAAGGTACAGCTCGCCATCGCCGATCCGGCGCTTGCCGCCTCGGTTCGCGAAGCGCTGTGCCACACCTGCGCATGGCACGTCGAATCCGTGGAGCGCCCCGATCCATCGCACAATTGCGTGATGGTCCTGGACCAGAACGCCTTCGAGCGGCTGCCCCTCCCCCTCTCCAACCCCGGCCGCATCGTCCTCATCAGCCGCAAGGATCCCGAACTGCTGGCCGAAGCCTGGGAGGCCGGCATCCTCTCCGTCGTCAGCCACGAAGATCCCATGAACACCGTCCTGCTCGCCATCATGGCAGCCGGTCTCCGTGTCGAGAAACCCCACCCCGTCCCCTCTTCAAGTGCGTCGAGTGCAATTTCCCCCAACACCGGAGTTGCCGCTGCGTCAATACCCCCACAAAACCGAATTTGCGGAACAAAACGTTGCAAAATTCAATAGTTTCAGACCCTGCTATCTTGGACTCCCACGTGCATTACTACTAATTCCGAAGGGAGAGTCAACATGGACCGCTCGCTCGCAGAATTGGAAGCTATCGTTCGCAACCGCATCTGCAAGGTGTGCTCGGACCGGACAGTAGATGGGCAGTGCGGTCTGGAAGATCCTTCGACGTGTGCCCTGTTCCGCTTGTTCCCGCAAGTCGCCCAGGCGATTCAGTCCGTCAAAAGCGACGATATTCATCAGTACATCGAGGCCATCCGTGGCAAGGTCTGCGCCGTATGTCAGGACCAGGCCACGGACGGATCCTGTGAAACCCGCCAAATGGTCCGGTGCGCCCTCGATGCCTATTTACTGCTGGTGGTGGACGCCATCGAGGAAGCCACCGGCAAAACCTTCAACAAGAGCGGTCTGCCCGGGCTCGGCGCCGGATCCATGACCAGCCTCGGCCCGCAGATCCGGGTGTGAAAAGAGAGGCGTCAGGCCTCAGGCATCAGGCGTCAGCAAGCCCGTACTCGCTGACGCCTGAAGCCTGATGCCTGATGCCTGCGGAGCAAAATCATGACTTTCAACCTCATTCCCTACGTCGCGGTTTGGAGCGTCATCGCCCTCGCGGTGGTCGTCCTGTTCATCATGCGTAAAATGGTCTCCAGCAAGGAAGACGATAACGTTCATCTCCTCCACGGCACCGTCACTGAGCAGGTCGTCGTGGCCAAAAAGCTGGACGTGATCGATAAGTGGGGCAAAATTCTGACCGTCATCGCGGTCATTATGGGCGCCGCCATCGCAACCGCCTACGTCTACTCCGCCTTCGGCACGAGGGGATTCTAGTCATGAGGAACCGAGCTTCGCACTCTCTGGGCCTGGGGCTCGGTTCCCTGTTTCTTGCAGCCGCGGCCTCAACTTGGGCCGCCGACTGCATCGAGTGCCACGAACAGGGCGGGAAACTCGCCAAAAGCGCGCACGCCTCGCTCACCTGCGACACGTGTCACGAGTCCCACGACAAATACCCCCACCCCGCCAACATCGCCAAACCCGCCTGCGTCACCTGCCACACCGACCAGGCCTCCGATTACGCCCAAAGCGCTCACGGCCAGGCCCGCAAGGGCGGCAATGAAGGCGCGCCCGATTGCGCCCTCTGCCACGGCAGCGCCCACGAGCTCCTGGCTCCGAAATCCGAGGCGTTTCGCACATCGGTCCCGGACACCTGCGCCATGTGCCATGGCGACGTGGTCACCCAATTTCGCGCCAGCGTTCACGGGCAGGCATTGGCACGGGGCATCCCGCAGGCCCCGCTCTGTACCGACTGCCACGGCGAGCACAAAATCCTCAAACCCACGGACCGTGCCAGCCATGTCAACCCGGCCCAGATCCGCGACACCTGCGGAAGCTGCCACGGCGACGTGCGCCTCTCCCGCAAGTTCGGCCTCCCCAGCGACCGCCTGGTGAGCTTCGATTCCTCTTTCCACGGGCTCGCCGCCAAGAGCGGCTCGCAGACCGTCGCTAACTGCGCGAGCTGCCACGGAGTGCACAACATCCTGCCCTCCAGCGATCCCAAATCCACCATCAACCCCAAGAACCTTCCCAAGACCTGCGGCCAGTGCCACACCGGCGCCGGCCAGCGCTTCGCCATCACCCAGGTACACCTCGCCGAGGGCCACTCCGAGCCCTCCGCCGTCGCCTGGGTCCGCGACTTCTACCTGCTGATCATTCCGGTGACCATCGGCCTCATGCTCCTCCACCAGGGCGGCGACTGGGTCCGCAAGCTCCTCCGCATCCGCTTCGCAAACCGTGCCGCGGACGATCGTTTTTCTCCATATGCGCGCGCCGCAGGCGCCATCGCTCATTCCGAAATTCGCATGCTCCCCTTCGAGCGCCTCCAGCACGCCGTCCTTGCACTCTCCTTCCTCACCCTCATCTGGACCGGCTTCGCCCTCAAGTATCCCGATACCTTCTGGGCGCGGCCGCTGCTCCTGATGGAAGGCCGCGTCTCCATCCGCAGCCTCATCCATCGCATCGCCGCCGGCGTCTTCGTCGCCATCTCCGTCACCCACTTCGTCTCCCTCATCGTCAACCGCAAACTCCGCAAGCACTGGCTGGAAATGCTCCCCAACGCCAACGACCCGCGCGAAGCCCTCTCCAATTTCGCGTACAATCTGGGCTTGGGGGAAAAATCGCCGGGACGCAGCCCGCACAGCTATATCGAGAAAGCCGAATATTGGGCCGTCATCTGGGGAGCCGTGGTCATGATCGCTTCCGGAACCCTGCTCTGGGCCAACAATCTGGCCATGCGCTTTCTGCCCAAACTCTGGCTGGACGTCGCCACCTCGGTCCACTTCTACGAAGCCGTGCTCGCCACCCTCGCTATCGTGGTGTGGCACTTCTATTCCGTCATCTTCGATCCCGACGTGTACCCCCTCAACACCGCATTCCTGACCGGGCGTAGCGTAGTAAAGAAAGAGCACTCCAGAGAGCACGACGCGCATCTGAACGTCACTGGCGATTGATTGAGGAACGATGAACATACTCAGAAGGGGATGGCTGTCCCCCCTAGTCCATCTGTCTAACAACTGGATCAGCTTGGCGGGAGTGG
This sequence comes from Candidatus Acidiferrales bacterium, assembly GCA_035499435.1. Taxonomy (GTDB): domain Bacteria; phylum Acidobacteriota; class Terriglobia; order Bryobacterales; family Bryobacteraceae; genus Solibacter. The sequence continues at coordinate 3,342 of DATJYW010000376.1, forward strand.
TTCTGGTGACTACCGCCACCGTATTCTGGCTATTTCTGCTGCCCACCACCCTGAACGGCGCCCGCGATCCTTATATCGGAATCTTGTCGTACCTGGCGCTTCCCGTGCCGTTCTTCGGTGGCCTGATCCTGATCCCTGTCGGCATCATGCTCAAACGGCGCCGCGAGGGCCGCGCCCCCATCCTGCCCGGCGATCGCCAGTTGAATTGGGCCAATCCCGAGGTTCGCCGCATCGTCTATTTCATCGGCGTTACCACCGTCGTCAATATCGGCATCGCCAGCCAACTCACCTATGGTGCGGTCGATTACATGGACTCGGTCACCTTCTGCGGCCAGACCTGCCACACCGTTATGCAGCCCGAGTTCACCGCCTACCAGAACTCGCCGCACTCGCGCGTCGAATGCGTCAAGTGCCACATCGGTCCCGGCGCCGGATGGTTCGTGCGAAGCAAGCTCTCCGGAGTGGGCCAGGTCATCGCCGTGACCCTACACACATATCCCACCCCTATCCCCACCCCCGTCCATAACCTGCGACCCGCGCGCGAAACCTGCGAAACCTGCCACTGGCCCCAGAAGTACGGCGAAGACCGCGTCCGCATCATCAACAAATTCGCCGACGACGAAACCAACACCCTCAGCAAGACTGTCCTGCTGATGAAAATCGGCGGCGGCAACGGCGGCATCGGCATTCACGGGACGCACCTCGGACCCGGTGTCCACATCCGTTACATCGCCACCGACGAGCAGCGCCAGAACATCCCCTGGGTCGAATACAACGGCGTCGGCCGCAAGACCCTCTATACCACCGCCGACGCCAAAACCGGCGCCGATCCCCAACCGCGCGAAATGGACTGCATGGATTGCCATAACCGCCCGGCCCACAGCTACGATCTGCCGGAGTCCGGCGTCGACAAGGCCATGACCGCCGGGCTGATCTCGCCTAAGCTGCCTTTCGCCAAAAAGAAGGCCGTCGAAATCCTCAAGGCCAACTACCTCAGCCGCGAGGAAGCCGCGCTGAAGATTCCGGCGGCGTTCACTAAGTACTATCAGGAGAGCTATCCGGCCATCTGGGCGCAGCGTCAGGGCGAGGTCGCCTCCGCGGCCAGGGAGGTGCTCGCCGTCTGGGACCGCAATATCTTCCCGGAGATGAAGGTGACCTGGGGCGTCTACCCCATCAACATCGGCCACAACGACTTCCCCGGCTGTTACCGGTGCCACGACGGCAGCCACAACTCGCAAGACGGCAAGAGCATCACCCAGGACTGCAATGCCTGCCACAATCTGCTGGCCATGGATGAGTCGAACCCCAAAGTTCTGACCGAGCTCGGCATCACCGAAGCCAAGCCGCCCGAGACCCGGTAAGCCGCCGAGTCCACCGCCCGGATCGCCTGCAAACGGGAACGGTCAGCCAAGTGGTAATGGGCACACCCGCCTACATGTCGCCCGAGCAAAGTGGCTGGGCTTCCGTGAGCGTGACGGCAATTCGGCGCCGGCAGTGCCCCGCGCTTCAGCCGGTCCGCGATCGTTTCCCCTTCGATCAACTCCATCACCAGCTAGTTCGGGCCTACGTCGTAGAGGGTGCAGATGTTCGGATGGTTCAGCGACGAGATCGCGCGCGCCCGCTCGAAACGGGCGCTAAACTGCTCGCGCGTAGTCTTAATAGCCACCGCGCGGCCCAATCGTGTATGAAGGGGCCGAAAGACGTCGCCCATTCCGCCTTCGCCGAGCTTGCTTTCGATACGGTACGGCCCCGGCATCCGACTTGCCGCAATAGAGACTGCCGTCGAGTCTTCAGAATCCGAGACATTTTCCAACGCAGGGCGCGTCCCTTGTAGCCATCACGTTCCTGCCTGCCGGCGATCCGCACACAAACCGCCTTACCTTATCGCGACTCCCGCCCGTCACTTTTCGCCTTCAGCGCATTAGAGGGCTTGCACCGGAACGCGAGGACGGAGCGCGGAACGAATACACTGGTTCTGTGCGAGCCGCAATTGTTGCCATCCTTCTTGCCGCAGGGCTTCGGGCCCAGTACACCCTCTACACCTGCATGGTGCAGTCGAAGGGATACGTGGTGGGAGCGAGGCTGCCGCCCAGCGGCCTTTTCCTGAAGCCGGCGAACGGCGGATGGAGGCACGCTGGCTTCAACCATCCGTTTATCTCGGCGGTGGATTACGACCCGGCCGATCCTGATACGGTGTATGTCGCGGCGGGCAACGGCTTGATCCGGGTGACGGACCGCGGCGAACGCTGGAAGATCCTCACCGGGAACGACGTCACGGAATTGCAGGACGTGGCCGTGGACCGCAACGCTCCGGGCAGCGTGTACTTCGCGCATACGGCCGGGATCCGGGTGAGCCGGGACCGCGGCGCCACCTGGCAAGACGCAAGCGGCGACCTGCAGCGGAGGTATGTGGCGGCGCTGCGCGTCGATTCGAGGCAGAGCGGGCACCTGCTGGCGGGCAACGAGGAGGGCGTCTTCCGAAGCGCCGACGGCGGGAAATCGTGGCGGCTTGCGGGAGCGGCGGGACTTCACGTGCTGCACATCGAGCAATCGCCACACGACCCCTGCTTCTGGCTGGCCGGTACGGAAGGCGGTGGGCTGTTCGCATCCACCGACTGCGGCGCGAGCTTCGAGAGCGCGGGGAATCTTGGAGTGGGGCGCAACCTCTACGACATCGCTTTCGATCCGGGCTCGGCGAACCGCATCGCGGTGGGAGGCTGGGGCGTGGGTGTCGCGGTGACGGAAGACCGCGGCAAGACGTGGGAGCTTCGCAATGCCGGGTTGCCGGCGCCCTCGGTGTGGAGCGTCGCGTTCGACCCGGCGCATCCCGGGAGGCTCTATGCGGATGTGCATGAAGAAGCGCTCTACGTTTCTCCCGATTCGGGCCGCACGTGGACGAAGGACGGGCTGGAAGGCGCCGCGGTGTATCGGATGCGGTTCGTGCCGGAGGCAGCGCGATGAGGGGCGCGGCGTGGCTGGTGCTGCTGTTCGCGCCGGTGGTAGCCGCGCGGACGCCGGAGTACGACGCGCGCGTGCGCAGCGTGATCGCGGCCTACGCGCATCCCAAGGCGGCGGGGCCGCTGGGTTACGCGAACATCGCGGCCAAACTCTGGCTGCACGAGGATGCCCCGCTGTGCTCGCAACGGCTGGAGGAGCTGCTGGCGGCGGGTCCTACGGGCGACATGTTCTGGATGTTCCCGGTGACCGCAATCGCGTATCTGGACCGCGGGCAACTCTCGAAAGAGGCGCGGGCGGCGCTGCGCCAATCGTTCAAGACCTACATGCCGTATCGCGGCGACACGGAGAACCACTGGCTGCTGTATTACACGTCGCTGTACCTGATGGCGCAGATGTGGCCGGATCAGGACGGCGGCCAGTGGTACACCGGGAAATCGTCGGCAGAGAACCAGAGGGAGGCGGCGGAGTGGATCGAGGGCTGGGTGCGGCTCACGACCAGACGCGGGCAAGGGGAATACGACAGCCCGCACTACATGGGGCTGTATTTTCTGTCCATGTCGTACCTGGCGGAGTGGGCCAAGGACCCGGCGATGAAGAAGCGCGCCACCATGATGCTCGACTACCTGATCGCGGATTACGCGGCGGAGAACCTGGACGGAGTTTTCGTGGGTGCGCATTCGCGGGTGTACGACAACCCGGTGGTGGAGAAGTGGAACAACGTGTCGAGCGATTTCGGATGGATGCTGTTCAACCTCGGGCGGCCGCTCGATCCGCCCGACAGCTACGTGATTTGTTACGCGCTGGCGAGCGCGTACGAGCCGCCGGAGATCCTGAAGCGGATTGCCACCGACCGGTCTCAGCCCTACACGCACTACGAACGCAAACGCACGCGCAATCGGTGGCGGTTCAACGACGAGCTGCACGGGCCGGTGTACAAAACCACTTATGTGCGGAAGGAATACGCGGTGGGCTCGGACCAGGGAGGAATTCTGCAGCCGATACAGGAGCACTCGTGGGACGTGACGTGGAGCGTGGCCGATCCGCGCGGGGTGCAGAATACGTTGTTCACGCTGCAACCGTATTCGTCGTTGTACGAGCTGGAAACGTACTTCACCTTCCCGCCCGACACGGGAATCTCGGGGGTGGTGAGCTCGAAAAAGAGCTACGACTCGCCGGACAAGCTGGTGGGCGGTTCGCCATACGAGAAGATTTTCCAGGATCAGGACACGGTGATCGCGCTCTACGACATTGCGCCCGGAACGCGGTTTCCGCATATCAACGGATTCTTTTCGAAGGACCTGGCGGAGGTGGTGGAAGACCAATCGGGCTGGATCTTTGCGCGAGGCGGCGAGGCGCTGATCGCGTTCCGGCCGCTGCAGCCGTATTCCTGGAAGCCGATCGAGGGCGGCGGGCGGCGATTGTTCAGTCCGTATCTCAGGAACGGAGTGGTGGTACAGGTCGCGGCGCGCGCGGAGTTCGGCGATTTGACCGCATTCCGCAAGGCGATTCTGGAGCTGCCATTGGAGTTTCATCTGGAGCCGGCGCCTTGGGTGCGGTTCCGCTCGCTGCGCGGGAAGACGTTGTCCTTCGCCTATGGCGAGAGGCCGCAGGTGGACGGCAAGCCTTTGGACTACGAGGGCTGGCCGCTGTTCGGCGGTCCGTTCGTGGAAGCCGGGGTGGATTCGGAGCAGCTCATTTTGAAGTACGGGACCATGCGGCGCACGCTGGACTTCCGGAAGCTCACGGTCACGGACGCGCCGTGATCAGAGCGTGACAAAGCGGGTCCGAAGGTTTTCGAAGTTCATCGTCCCGAGATGCCGGTCGCCGGCCAGCTTCAGATAAGCCAGCGTATGCCAGTCGAGGTCCCACCAGGCTTTGGCGGCATAGGCGTCCAGCGCCACCGGATCGGTGCCGGCGATCAGGGTTTTTTTCAGTGCCACGTCCGCGGGATTGCCGCCGCCCGGGCCGTTCCGCACGAGCACGCGGAAGGCGTCGATCACCGTGAGGGTGGGGCGCATAAAATCGGCCAGATCGACCAGGCTTTCGTGAATGCGCTGGTGCAGGCGCGGGCGCAGTCCGCCGAGGATGCCGTACCAGTTCTTCATTCCCAGGGTGGCTCCGGTCAGGCTGTGGTGCTTGGCAATCGGAATGTTGATCATCTTGTCGGCGTTGAGAAAAGGCTCCAGCACCGGCCAGGTGTTCAGCACGCCTCCGCGCAGATCGACCTCCCGGAACAGGCGCGTCTCCGGCAGGATCACCTCGGCTCCGGCGCCACGGGCGGCTTCGCCGATGCCGCTTCGGGCAAAGCAGCGCCTGGGTTCATTGATGGTGACGTCGGTGACGATTACCCGGCGCGCGCCCGCTTCCAGGCAAAGCCGGGCGACCTCGCCGACCACGAGGGGATTGGTGTTGGCCGCCTGTTCGGCGGTGCGGTCCCAGGAGACGTTGGGCTTGATCACCACCACGTCGCCGCGCGAGATGAAGCGGCGAATGCCTCCCAGCTCCTGGATCGCGCGGCGCGCCAGGCCGGCGGGATCGCCGCCCTGCACCACGGCCATTTCGGGAAGGACGGGATCCGCGGGAATCTGGAAGTTCGGCCGCGCGTTGGAAACCGGCGGTTCGGAGGGCCGGCGGCTCCGGCCATTCAGCCACACGCCGAGTCCCGCGGTCCCGGCGCCCAACCCGCCGAGCCGAAGCAGCCGGATCATCGCCTCCCGACGTCCTGCCGGACTCTGGTTGGGATCCATCTCGGGCCTCACCTTTGACTCAACCTCAGTTTACGTCTAATCCTGGAGTTGTGAAGCCCGGATTCGGAGTTCGGCTGGTGATTGTCCTGATCGGCTTCACGGCGGCGATCGCGCAGATCGTGCTGCTGCGCGAGCTGATGGTGGTTTTCTACGGCAACGAGATCTCCATCGGCGTGACGCTGGCAAGCTGGCTCGCCTGGACGGGAGCCGGCAGCAGCCTGGCCGGCCGGATCGCCGCACGCGCGGGGAATCCACGGCGGCTGATGGCCGCTATCCAGTTGCTGCTTGCCATCGCGCTGCCATGCACGGTCCTGGCGGTGCGCGCGGCGAAAGGCCTGCTGCAGACGGTGCCGGGCGAAGTGCTCGGCCCGAGTCCGATGCTGCTCACGTCGCTTGCCGTGCTCGCCCCGCTCTGCGCACTCTCCGGCGCTCTGTTCCCGGTGGGCAGCCGTCTCTATCCCGCCGGGTCGGTGTATCTGTGGGAGGCCGCCGGCTCCTCGGTCGGGGGGCTCGCCGCCGGGCTGGTGCTGGTGCGCCACCTCGGCTCGCTCGAAATCGCGTGCATTCTATCGGCGCTCAACCTGGCGGCGGCATCCGCGTTCGGTATCGCGCTCCGCCCGCTGCGCTACGCGGCGATGGCGGCGGCGTTGCTGGCCGCTTTCGCCGCACCTCGAAGGTGGGAGGCCCTCTCGCTGGAGCGCTTCTGGCGCGGCCAGCACCTGATCGCGGCGCGCAACTCCGCGTACGGAAGCCTGGCCATCGTGGGCGCGGAGGGAAGCCGCAGTATGTACGAGAACGGGGTGGTCCTGTTCAATGTGCCCGACCCCGTCGCCGCCGAGGAAGCGGTGCACTACGCATTGCTGGAGCACCCGTCGCCGCGAAGCCTCCTGCTGATCGGCGGAGGCATCAACGGTAGCATCGCCGAGGCGCTCGGGCACGGCTCGCTGGAACGCGTCGATTACGTCGAGCTCGACCCCGCGATTCTCGACCTGGCGCGGGACTATTTTCCCGTCCAGTGGCGCGCGATCGAAACCGACCGGCGGGTGCGCGTGCACGTCACCGATGGGAGGCTGTTCCTCAAGACCACGCACTCCACCTTCGATGTCGTGATCGTCAACCTGCCGGACCCGCAGAACGCGCAGCTCAACCGGTTCTACACGGTCGAGTTTTTCCGCGAGGCGGCGCGCAGGCTGACGCCATCGGGAGTTCTGTCCTTCGAGTTGAGGTCGTCGGAGAACTACATCAGCCCGGAGCTCGGGCAGTTTCTGCGCGCGATCCACAGGAGTCTGCGGGAGGTGTTTCCCGAAGTCACGGCCATCCCCGGCGAGACCGTCCATTTCTTTGCGGCGCTGCGCCCGGGCGTCCTGGTTGCCGGCGCTGATGAGCTTCTGGCGCGCCTCCGCGCGCGCAAACTGCAAACCCGTTATGTGAGCGAATATTTCATCCCGTTCCGCATGACGCCCGACCGCAAGGCAGACCTGGAGGTGCAGATCCGTCCGCTCGCCGCAACGCCCATCAACCGGGATCTCGCGCCCATCGCCTACTACTTCGACGTTGCGCTGTGGAGCAGCCAGTTCCATCAGGGCTATCGCCGGCTTTTTCAGACGCTGGCGGAAATCCGGTTTGTGCCGCTCGCGGTCGTCCTCGCGATCCTGTTGACCGCGTTTGTCGCCGTGGCGGGCAGGCGGCCGCAACTCGCGGCCGCGTCCTGCACGACCGCTACCGGGTTTACGATGCTCGGGCTCGAGATGCTCCTTCTGCTTGCATTTCAGGCGCTCCATGGCTACGTGTACCAGCAGCTCGCCGTGTTGATCGCGGCATTCATGGCGGGCATGGCATTGGGGAGTTGGCTGGCGATGCGCCCGCGCGCACCGGCGGGTCTGCGCGCGCTGGCGGTGACACAGGCGGTCATCGCCGCCGCGCCGCTCGCCCTGCTGGGTCTTATCGGAACGGCGGGCGCCCCGGCGTTTCCGGTGCTGGCTCTGCTTGCCGGCATGCTCGGCGGATTCGAGTTTCCGCTGGCCATCCGGATCTTCGCGCCGGCCCGCGCAGGTACGCTTTATGCGCTCGACCTGGCGGGCTCCTGCCTGGCGGCCGTTCTGTTCAGCCTCTGGCTGGTCCCGGTTTTCGGCTTCCTCAGAACAGCGCTACTGTCGGCTCTAGTGAGCCTTGCGCCGGCTGCCATAGCCGCACGCTCGGCTGCCGGCGCTCGCCGAAAACCAGAGCTGTGAAGCGGAAGAGATCCGATTCGGGGTCCTGCCACGCGCGCGGCGGAAGACCGGCCTTGTAGCAGACCTGTTCCAGGAAGGTCGCCCGGTCCCATTTCTCTTCGCTCGCCACCTGCGGCAGCAGGAGCCCCTCCCGTCCTCCGCCGTGAATGAGCAGGCCGTGCTGCCCCACGCGGATCTCCTGGACGTCCCGGACGTGGTGCAGCGGCGACAAGACCGAGATTTCGTAATGCAGGCCGGCGAGCTCGCTCGCGGTGACCGGGCGGAAGCGCGTGTCGTGGAGTGCGGCGAACATCGCAACGTCGCGCACCGTGACATGAAGCGGCTTGAGCGGCGAGACATAACCGATGCAGCCGCGAAGCTGGCCGTGCTCGGTCAGGGTGACGAATGCGCCGCGCTCCCGCTCGAGCGCGTCCAGCCCGCCGGAGGAACTTTCGTAGGGCTTGCCGTCGCGCACCGCGGTCTCCACCGATTTGCGCGCGATCTTGAGCAACGCGTCCTGCTCGGCCGTGGTGAGAGAGAACGCCGCCTCGTGGTTTGCGGCGCCGCCGGCTGCCCTGGCCAGCGCAACCGCGCCGTAGCCGACGACGCGGCTGCGGTCGCCCGTGGTGTCGCCGCTGTTGGCATAGTGCAGCAGCTTTGCCTGCGTGGCGCCCAACCGCTCGGCGGCGATCATGGTGGCCACGATCGGCCCGCCGCCGCAGGCCTCCCAGACGCGCGACTCCAGGTTGCGGGACAGGTCGAAGTAATCGTACTCTTCGATCGCGTTCAGGGTCTTGTGATCGAGCTTCACGGCCATGTCATAAGGGTGATAGTGGGAGAGGTCGGAGCTGGCCACGATGAGTGTGTTGGTGCCCTGTACAAGTTTGGCGAGCGCGGCGCCGAGCGCGCGGCACGCATCGTAACTCTGGTCGCCCATCACGATGGGGACGAGCTGGAACTGCCCCAGCGTGCGCTGCAGGAAGGGTAGTTGGACCTCGAGGGCATGCTCCGGGTGTTCCGCCGACGGCGTGTGGCCCACGCCGGAAAGGCGAATCAGCGAGCTCATTTTGGCCAGCTTCGCCGCGAAGGCCTGGTCCACCGGGACCTGGCCGAACGGCGTCTGATAGGCTGCGCCGTCATACACCGACGCGAACCCGAAGGCTTCGTAATGTGAGGGCGCGATCACCACCACGCGGTCGTACTTGCGGCCCTTCAATAGCGCGTACGAATACGCGGCCACAGGCCCGGAATAGACGTAACCGGCGTGCGGCGCCACCAGGGCCACCAGGTTCTCGACCGGGGGCGGCGCAGCCTTGGCGAGAAACCCGTCGAGCATCCTGCCCAAGTCATTCGCGTCGGCCGGGTAGAACGACCCGGCCACCGCCGGCGGCCTCACTTTGGGCGCGCCGCCCGCGAACAGTGTCAACGCGAGCAAGCCAACAGTAAAGATCTTCATACGCGAAGCGCTCCATCCCAAACGCCCGGGACAGGCTGGTGGCAGAAGCGGCACTTGCCCCCGTCCAGGTGCATGGCCTGAACGGTGAAGCCGGCGCGTTCCACCACCACGCGGCGGCATTTCGGACACACGGTACTCTCGGCCGGATGGCCGGGAACATTGCCGATGTAGACGTAGTGCAAACCCTCCGCATCGCAGATCGCCTTGGCACGTTCCAGCGTCGCCAGGGGAGTGGGCGGGAGGTTCTTGAGCAGATATTCCGGATGGAAGCGCGAGAAGTGCACCGGCACGTCCACGCCGAGCTCGGTTTTCACCCACCGCGCGAGGCCGCGAAACTCCTCGTCGGAATCGTTCAAGGTGGGGACGACGAGATAGACGATCTCGCTCCACGTGCCCTGTTTGCGGATGGTCGCGAGCGCCTTCAGCACCGGCTTGAGCTCGCCGTTGACGACTTCCTTGTAGTACTTCTCCGAATACGCCTTCAGGTCGATCTTGATGGCGTCCACGCGGCGGCACAGTTCTTTGAGCGGCTCTTCCTGGATGTAACCGCCGCTGATGACCACGCTCTTCACGCCCGCGGCGCGGCCGGCTTCCGCGCAATCGAGCACGTATTCGCAGAAGACCACCGGCTCGCTGTAGGTGTAGGCAATCGAAGGGCACCGGTATTGGCGGGCCACCCCGGTGACATCCCGGGGCGGCAGGTAGTTGCTGGCTACCTGCTCCGGGCGGAACTGCGAGATATCCCAGTTCTGGCACATTTTGCAGTTGACGTTGCAGCCCGCGGTCGCCAGCGAGAACGCAACCGTGCCCGGGAGGAAATGGAACAGCGGCTTCTTCTCGATGGGGTCGACGTGCGCGGCGCAGACGCGCGAATGGACCAGCGAGTAGTACGTGCCGCCGCGGTTTTCGCGCACGCCGCAATAGCCGCGCTCGCGATCGTCGATGACGCACTCACGGGGGCACAGCTTGCACTTGATCTTTTTGTACGGCAGCTTTTCGTAGTAGCGGGCCTCGACGGTGTACCGGGCGTCGGGATCGGCGGCGCGCGCCGCCAGGCAGGGAAGCGCGAGCCCCTGGAGAAACGCTCTGCGATCCATGGCGTCAGACCTCCACCACGTCGATCAGGTTCGGATCGTTGGTCCCGAGGCGGTGCCGCGCGTCCGCGGCGGTGGCGATGTACACCGGCTCGCGGTTCAGCGCGCGCAAGGGCTTCATTCCCTTTTCCGCGCGTTTGCGCTCCAGGATCTGCCAGCCCGTCTGATCCAGCGCTACGGGATCGCGCGCCACGATCAGGCCGTTGTACGGCCACGACCACTGCGGCATGTAGGAAGGCCCGCCTTCGTACTGCGCGGTGATGCCGTCGCAGATGGTGAGCCGCACTTTGCGCCGGATTGCGGGGAACATGTTGACGTCGGCAACGTAGGGGTCGCCGGCGTTCGTGTGATACTTGTTCGGATTGTGGATGGCGCCGAAGAGGTTCTTGAGTGCGAGCGTGACGCCCACGATGCCGTGGTCTTTGAGCACGGGCAGGTTGATGACGGCGTCGCAGGTTTTGGCGAGCGTGTTGGATAGCAGGCTGCCGGCGCTTCCGTAAACGGCGAGGTCGGTGTCGTAGCCGGAGGCGTCGTTGCCCACGCACCGGACGCGATCCTTGCGGGAAGTCACGCGGAAGCCGGCGCTCTCCAGGTCGGAGTTCAGGCGGTCCCAGATGACGATGTCCTGCTGCCGGATGCCGGCCTGCTGGAGGCGCTCGCAGAGGGCGTCCACCAGCACCGTGCTGGTGGCGGCGCCACGGCCGGAGAGGCAGTTGACTTTGAGACCGACGACCTCGCCGGGTCGCGCGACTTTTTTCCAGGCGTCGAGGGGTGAATCGGAGGCGTAGAACGACTGCACGGCCCGATCGAGCAGTTTCAGCACGCGGCCGGAGTCGGCGGAGCCCCCGGCGCCGCGCAAGGAGGCATCGCGCGCGATCACGACTTTCGATTTCTCGGGGGCGGCTCGGGCCGCGAGGGGACCGGCCAATCCGGCCCGCAGGAGATCCCTGCGCGTGAAGCCGGGTTTTGGGCCGTTGCGCAGCAATTCGGGTAATCCGATTCCTTTATAGCACTACACTCATGACGCCGCGAGGGTCAGGCGCGCTTCGATGGCACGCCCCAGACTCACCAGCGCCGCTTCGGTCTGCGGCGAATCCTGATAGGCCGTCAACCTGAGGAAGAACGGCCCGCGCCGGAACGTCACACTCTGACCGTAGCTGCGTCCCTCGTCGCCGAGCGCTATGGTGCGGCTTCCGGCGGACGGCTCGGATTCGAAGAACGCCGTCGCGGCCGCGGGCGATGCCATCAGGTGGACGTCGGCGACGGCCTCGATGCCGTCCCGATGGCGGTAGACCGCCGTGAGCGTGCGGCGGACACCGGCGCGCAGATAACGCTCGGCGTCTCCATCGACGTATTGCCAGAGGTCCGCCGCTTCAAAGGCGCGTGTCTCGCCGGTCTTCTTCCAGCCGGGCGCCTCATCGCTCTCCGGCAGCCAGGACGGCGGCCTGGCGGGGTGCGCGAGCAGGATCTGGTTGGTCTTCGAGCGGCTCTCGCCGACGCTGGTCACGTACACGGCCGGCCGGTCCTTCACGGGACAGGCGTACTCGCACGCGCCGCACCCGACGCACCGCTCGGGATCGAGGTACGGCTGGCGCACCTGCCGGCTATTGCCGGCGGCATCGGTCACTTCGGCAGGGCGCAGGTAGACAGCCTTCGGAGAGGTGGGGCACCATTCCTCGCACACGATGCAGTCGGTGGCCATCGCCCACGGCAGGCACCGGCCGCGATCGTAGAACGCCGTGCCGATACGAATCGGCCGGGCGTCCGGCGTGCCGGAGGGCGGCTCGCTCCAGGCCTTTTCTTTCGAGGTGAACTCCCAGATTGCGCCGGTGGGGCACACCTGGCCGCAGAGCGTGCAACTGGGCTCGCAGTATCCCACGCGCGGCACCACCACGGGAGTCCAAAGGCCTTCCCACCCGGCTTCGGTGACCGCGGGATGCAGGGCGTTGCTCGGGCACACGCGCATACACTCGCCGCAGCGGATGCAGCGCGAGAGGAACTGCTTCTCGTCCAGGGACGCTGGAGGGCGGATCAGCCGCTCGTGCGGCTCGGCGGACAGGCCGGTGTTGGCGCGAAGCATGGGGATGGCGGCAGCGCCGCCGGCCAGGCCGGCCAGCACTTTGCGTCGCTTGAGGTCGGCGCGTTCCACGGTGTCGCGCGGGCGGAGAAGAAAGCGAAATCGGATCCCGTTTTCCGGGCAGTCCGCGACGCAGTTCATGCACAGGTGGCATTCGGCCTTGCGCCAGGGCGCGCCGGGAATCGGATCGTCGCCGCCCTGGCAATGCAGGAGGCAGCGATTGCACTCGTCGCAGTGGCCGGCGTGCTTCTCCAGACCGAGGATCGACCACCGCGACGCCAGTCCCAGCAGCGCTCCCAGCGGGCACAGCGCACGGCACCAGAAGCGCGTGATCCGCAGATTGAGCGCCAGGATGACCACCAGAATCACACCCAGCGGAAAGGCCTGACGGAAATGCGCCGGCTTGACGCTGAGCGGCGCGCCCAGCGCATGGTTGAGGGCGGGTAGAATCGCCAGTGCGAGCGAGCGCACGGCGAGCGCGATGGGGTCGAAGATGCCGGCCAGCGCACTGCGGCACAGGGCCGCCGCCAGCAGCGCGAACAGCAGGTAGTATTTGAATGCCTGCCAGCGCTGGTAGCGATTGGACTCGATACGCCGCCGGCCCGACTTGCTCTCCCAGCGGAGGTTGCTCACTAAGTGGTGCAGCGTTCCCAGCGGGCAGATCCATCCGCAGAAGAACCTGCCCAGGAAGAAGGTGGGGATGAGAATCGCCAGGCTCCAAAGCAGTCCGCGATAGAGTGCGTGGGTGGTGAGCGCGTTGGTGAGGGCAATCAGGGGGTCGATTTCCAGGAACGCGCGGGCGGTGGAATCGGCGAGGCAGAGAAGGACCGCGAACAGCCCGAAGGAAAGGATCTGCGACAGCCGGCGCAGCCTGGGCAGGGTCAACCAACTCGGAGCAATCGAGCGGCCGCTCGCGGGTTGTTCACGGCGACTCCCGCTAAACAAGCGTTCTAACTCGAGTATAAGGCGAAGCGACGCCTTGCCGACGGCATTTCTACCCGGCGACCTTGGCCAACAGAAGGACGAAGGTCAGACAGGCGAGCCCGAGCAGAACGGCGATCATGATCCAAACCTCGATTTCGACTGCGTCCATATGACGGGGAGGTTCGGACGGGTGCGAAGGCTTTGCAACGTTCATTGCAACGTCCTTTCTATAATAGGATATGCACGTCTGATTCCGGTTGTCACGGGCTTGGCCGCGAAGCACTTGCCGTTGTGGCGGCGGGATCCCGGCCTGCGCGCATTGGCGCAGTGCGTGTCATGACTCAGCGGGGCGGCTCAGAACCCGCTGTATCGCGCCTGGAAATCGCGTCAGAATACACTCTGGGAGGAAATCCGATGAAACGCAGCGAGTTTATCGCCCGAGTCGCGGGGGGCGCGTTCGCGGTGTCCACTGCCGGCGCCGTGACGGATGAAGGGCCGTTTGCCAGCACGGAAGTTCAGATCGAGCGCGCCCAGCAGGGGAGTCCGCATGCGGGCAAGGTGCTCGCTGCCATTCAACCGCACGCCGACGACATCCCGATTTTCGCGGCCGGGCTGGTGCTGAAGTTGATTCACGAGGGGTACACGGGCTACCTGATCCGCACGACCAACGATGACCATACCGGGCCGGGCAGCGTAGGCGAAGGCGTGCTCGCCAACGAGCGCGACAATCTCGCCGTGGCCAAGGCGCTGGGGTTGAAACGGTCATACGACCTGTACTACCGCAACCACATGCTGGACGGCGTGGCTCCGCTCGAACTGCGCCTGCGGCTGATCTTCCTGTTTCGCCTGCTGAAGGTGGACACGGTGGTCTGCTACGATCCGTGGGCGCATTACGAGGAGAATCCGGACCACTATGTGACGGCGCGCGCGGTGGAAGCGGCCTGCTGGATGGCCGGCATGGCCAAGGACTATCCGGAACACCTCGACGCCGGCCTGTCTCCGCACCCGGTGCTGGAGAAATATTACTTTGCGCGCGGCCCACAGTATGTGAACCGCGTGGTCGACACCAGCGGCTTCATCGAGCAGAAGATCACCGTCAATCTGTTGAACGCCGCCCAGGGACCGGCCGGCCAGAGCGGCGCGCAACTGCGGCGCCGCCTGGCGCAGCAGGGATTGCGGCTGGCGCTGCTGGGCAGCGATGACGAGACGGCAAACCGGGAGTACACGCGCCAGTTCGTGCTGGACCGGGATGCGGATATCGGCAAGAGGTACGGCCTGAGCTACGCGGAGGCCTACCACTACATCGGGCGGGAGCCGGCCAAAGTGGAAGACTACGTCCGGAAGAACGCCGTAAAGCTCTGAATTAGAGCGCAGGCGCATACAATGGATTCAGACGCAGGATTCCGCAATGCCGCACCAGGACGCTGCCCAATCCGCGGCGCGTGCACAGCAGCCGTCTTATCTGGAACTGGAGTCAAGAGGAGAGCTGGCCCGCCGGGCGCGGGCCCTCTACTCGGTGTACCGCGAGTGCCGCCTGTGTCCCCGCCAGTGCGGCGCGAACCGCCTGAAGGGCGAACTAGGAACCTGCGCATCCAGTTCGCGCGTACGGGTTTGCTCCGTCCATCCTCATTTTGGCGAGGAGAGGCCGCTGGTGGGCCGGCACGGTTCCGGCACCATCTTCTTCGCGGGCTGCAACCTGCTGTGCGAATACTGCCAGAACTGGGACACTAGCCACGGCCGCGCCGGAGAGCTTGTGAGCGACCAGAGACTGGGGCGCATGATGCTCCGCTTGCAGGCGATGGGCTGCCACAACATCAACCTCGTCACGCCGACTCACTTCGTGCCGAACATCGTACAGGCCCTGCGCCCAGCTATCGCCGGCGGATTGCGCGTGCCGCTGGTGTACAACACCAGCGGCTACGATTCGGTGGAGACGCTGCGCCTGCTTGAAGGAATCGTGGACATCTATCTGCCGGATTTCAAGTACATGGACAGGGCTGTCGCGGGAAGGTACTCGGCGGGCGCCGACGACTACCCGGAAGTTGCGGCCGCCGCCATCGTGGAGATGCACCGCCAGGTGGGCGACCTGATCACCGACGAGGACGGGATCGCGGTGCGCGGGGTGATGATCCGCCACCTGGTGCTGCCGCACAACCTGGCCGGAACCGATGCATTTGTGGAGTTCGTCGCCGCGCGGCTCGGGCAGTCCACCTATGTCAATATCATGCCGCAATACTACCCCGCGCACCACGCTCGACAATTCCCAGAGTTGTCCCGCAGAATTACGGACGCCGAGTTCCGGCGGGCGCTGGGGTGGACCCGCCAGGCTGGTCTTGGCCTGGAGGGAAAAGCATAGCCGAGGCCTGCTCCCAGCCTGCTAGCGGTATGCGCCCGAGAGCGGGACCGGGCTCAGCGAGTACCGGGATTGCAGATAGGCCACGATGTCGGTCAATTGCTGCACGGTCATGCGGCTGGTGTAATCCGGCATGCGCGGATGGCCACCCTGCATGGCATTGGGGGCGGCGTAGTGAGCCGCGTGATAAGCGGGGTTGATGATGGCGGTCACCAGATAGCCATCGCTGGGCTGTGCGACGACGGGCCCTCCCAGGACGACCGGTTGTGCCGGCGGATTGGGCAGATTGGCGCCCCGCACGTCATGACAGTTGGCGCATCCGAATTCCACGAATGCAGCCTTGCCCCGGTCCGTATCGCCGTTTTCGGCGAGGCGAAAGCCACGGGAAGGGTTGCGGGCCGTACTGCAGGCCACGCTGGCTGCTACCCAAGCCAGGAGCAGCCATCGGTTGGCGAAACGCGGCATATAATGCCTCCTTTCTCAAGCGGATTGGGTGAGACGAGTGCCGTCACAACCTTACTCCTTGCGGTGAACCAGGTCATCGAGCGCGCGGCGGCCAGGGAAAGCGGGATCTTCGGCGGCGTATCCGATGGGCAGAATCGCAATCGGGGTGGTACTGAGAGGCGCCCCAATGGCACTGCGGACGTCGTCGGTATCGAAGGCTCCGACCCATACGGTGGCCAGTCCGAGCGCGGTAGCAGCCAGCATCGCGAAAGCGCAGGCGATGGTGGCATCCTGAATCGTGTACAGTTCTTCGCCACGCTTGCCGTATCGCATGGCGCGCGCCGCGTGCGTGCAAAACACCAGCAGGACCGGTGCGCCGGCCAGGAACAACTGATCGTACGCGGCCCGCGCCAGAGCGGACCGCGTGCGGTCGTCCGCGATGACGTAGATTTCGTACGCCTGCAAATTGCCGGCGGACGGGGCGGTGTTGGCGGCCTCCAGAATCCGTTGCAGCATCTGCGGCGCAACCGCTGTCCGGCGAAACACGCGCACGGAACGCCGGTGTTTGACTACATCGAAGAAGTCCATACCAACTCCTGGAGCACGCGGTCCAAGATGGCCGGCATTCGACTTTCCATGAGGGGCGACAGCCACGGCTCGAAGCCGGCGGAAGAAACGCCGATGCCGACCAGCGTCGCGCGCAGAGGCATGGTCATCTGGAGGAGTTGTATCGCCTGGCCGGCGGAAAGATGATGAGCGTGATCCTGGGTCGCGTCCAGTTCGGCGCCCGGGTCCTCGAACACCAGGATGCATCCAGGCTCGGCGCTCTCGTATACGGCGTCGAGAACCATTACGCGGCTCCGTCCTTCCATCTGCGCGGCGTACCGGAGCAGGTCACATCCGCCGGAAACGACTTCTACCTCCTCGGGCAGTCTCGGGTCATCGGCTAACCGGCCGGCCACGGCGCACCCGACGCCGTCATCGCCCATCAGGGGATTTCCGAGACCGATCACGAGGAGTGGTTTCATCGTCTCCGAACCAAGTGCACGGAGCAGGAAATACACGGATCGTAGGCGCGGGCGATCATTTGCAGCCGCTTCGAGAGGACCGCGTCGTCCCGTTCCGCGCATTGCTCCACCGCGCGCCGGAAATGCATTTCCATGCTGGCGGCATTCAAGGCGGTCGGAGTGATCACGTCGGCCGAGGTGATCCTGCCTTCCGCGTCGTAGGTGTAGCTGTGGATCAACAGCCCGCGAGGGGCTTCGGTGATCGCGGTGCCGGTGCCGGCGCGCGGATGCACTCCTACCGGCCGCTCGTCCTTGACGCCTTCCCTCAGCAGTTGCTCGATGGTCTCCAGCGCCCGCTCCATGTCGCGGACCAGTTCGAGGGCCTGGGCCTTGTTGTTGTCCATCGGGTTGCCCACCGGCGCCTGCAACTGAAGCCGCTCCCGCACCACGACCAGTCTGCCGGTGGGCCGCCGCGGCTTGACGGTGATCCGGGCCAGCGAGCCGACCATGAACGGCTTGCCCCGGAAGGTGCTGTGCCGGGCATGCGAGTGCGGCACGGATTGTTCGTTGGTCAGCTCGCGATATTCGGCGGCGCGTATGATGGACCGGTCCCCGTTGGAGGCAATCATGACTTCGTCGCCGGCATAATAGCTGTCCAGGTTCGGAGAAAGCAGCGCGGCGTACACCGTATTGCCGCGGCAGAATTCGGCTGCCGGAAGAGAGGCCATCAAATCGACTACGGTGTCGGAGTCTTTCATGCCTTCGATCAGCGCGCTGCGCAATTCCAGCAACTGGTCGACGGCCGGCACTTTGCCGAAACCGCCTGGCACGACATTGACCGGATGGATGGCCCGCCCGCCGATGGTCTCCTGGATCCGGTTGCCGAGTTTCTTGAGGCGCAAGCCGAGGAGCACGATGTCCGGCTTATCCGCCGCAAGGGCGGTGGCGCTCGGGTAGTTCAGGTAGTCCGGCAACGCCAGGAGAAAGAGATGCAGGGCGTGGCTTTCGATGCTCTCACCGCGGTATAGGAGTTCGCGGAGCAGCTCCGTCTGCGGGCTGATGCGGACCCCGAAGGCGTTCTCGGTGGCCTTGAGCGAGGTCAGCGAGTGCGCCACGGAACAGATGGAACAGATGCGCGACATGGCCGGCGACACCTCGTCGTAGCGCTTCCCGCGGACCAGCGGCTCCAGCAAGCGGGCGCCTTCAAAGACGTCGAAGCGCACATCGCTGACCGCGTCGCCTTCCAGTTCGACAGTGATGCCGCCGTGGCCTTCCACTCGTGCCAGGTGTTCGACGACGATAGTCTTCATTGGGCGACTCCTTCGGGGGCGAAAGTCCGGAGGCGGGTGGCGATCACGCGCGGATCAATGCCCTTTTCCTCGAACATCCCCAGGAAAGACGATGGATTGGCGTCGGCCGCGGGGCCGCGGCAGCCCACGCAGGGAACACGCATCTCCGGACATCGGGCGTTGCATCCCGCCGCCGTGATCGGCCCGCAGCAGAACTCTCCGTGCTCGATCAGGAGGCAGTTGTTCTCCAGCATCCGGCACTCGGTACACACGGGATAAGAAGGATAGACCGGGACATCGCCGTTTAACAGATTGGCGATCGCCGTGAGAAATTGATCCTTTTCAATAGGGCAGCCGGTGATGTTGAGGTCTACTTTGACGATCTCGTGCAGCGCCTGGGCCGGCAGAGAATCGTAGTTGAGCCCGGTCTCGCCATACACCTCTTCCAGCAGTTTTCGCCGGTCGGCGCAGCGGTCCATGGCCGCGACCCCGCCCCACACCGCGCAGGTGCCGAGCGCGACCAGGATCTTGGCCCGTTTGCGGATCGTGCGAAGCTTTTCGGCGTCCCGGTTGCTGAGGACCGCGCCTTCGACCAGCGCGACGTCGAGCGAACACTCGGCGTCGTTTTCGGAAGAGGCCATCAGGAAGTCGCGGATATCGACCAGCGAGACAAGGTCCAGGAGCCGGTCCTCACAGTTCAGGATCACGAGCTGGTCTCCCGCACAGCCCGTGAGTCCGAATATTCCCACAGCAGGCTTGCCCATCAGATCATCTCCGGCAGGTTGATTGCATCCCAATAAGTAAAGATCGGACCTTGCAGACAGGTGTACTTGTATCCGATGCTGCAATGGCCGCACTTGCCCACGCCGCACTTCATGCGCCGCTCGAGCGACATGAGGATGCGGTTCTTCGGAAAGCCCAGCTCCAGCAGTTTCCGCAGGATGAACTTGTAGACCACGGGGGGGCCGCAGACGGCGGCATAGGTTCGGAGCGGGTCGATGCGCACGCTATCGAACAGCGTGGGCAGGAGGCCGACATGATTTTTCCAGGTTCCCGAGGGGTCCGCGTCGACCGTCAGGAGGCAGTTCATGTCGGCGCGGTCCACGAGCGCCAGCAGTTCCTCGCGAAAGAGCATATCCTCCGGCCGCTTGGTCCCGTACATCAAGGTGATGTTGCTGAACTTGTCGCGGTGATCCAGGGCGTACCAGAGGAGGGAGCGCAGGGGCGCCATTCCCAGGCCTCCGGCGGCGAGCAGCACGTCGTTGTTCTTCATCTCCTGTATGGGGTAGCCGTTGCCGTAGGGGCCGCGCACACCGACCAGGTCGTTGGTGTGCAGGCGGTAAAGCGCATTGGTGACACGCCCCACCCGCCGCACGCACAGCTCGAGAATCTCGGGGCGCGATGGGGACGACGAAATCGAGATGGGCATTTCGCCGGCCCCGGGCACGCTCAGCATGATGAACTGGCCCGGCTGGTGGCGGAAAGTATGGGCCAGGCGATCGTCCAGAAAGCGCAGCGTGAAGAGGTAGTTGTCCTCCACCATTTTGTAGATGCGCACGATCCGCGCCATCTGCGGCTGGTAGGGATTGTCGCTGAGGACGGGACGATGGGTTGTGACTTCATCGGCTAGCAACATCTTGAACCCTCCGGAGCCGGTCGATCACCTGGACGACGTCGATGTTCACCGGGCACGCGCTGATGCAACGCCCGCAGCCCACGCAGCTAGGCCGCCCGTATTCGGCGACAAATCCGCGCTGTTTGTGGTAGAAGCGGAACTTGATCCGGCTGGCGCGCGGTCCGCGGAAGTTCTCTCCGCTGGCCACCAGCGCATGGTTGGCGAAGAGGCACGAGTCCCAGACGCGCATCCGGCTGCCGGCCCGCGATCCCAACTCCACGTCGTCGGCGACATCGAAGCAGTAGCACGTGGGACAGACCATGCTGCAGCTTCCGCAGGAGAGGCACTTTTCGCCCAACTCATCCCAGATCTCGCTCTGATATTCCATCTCGAAGATCTCGGGAAGGTCGCGGATTTCGAGGTCGAGTTGGAAGGCGCGGCGCTTGTTCGAGGAGCGGCGCTTGTAGTCCTCGATGTCCGCGGAGTCCACGGCTTCGAAGACGCTGCCGGTGGCCAGCACCATGTCGTCGCCGAGGGCGGTGCCGACCAGCACCTGGTAGTAGTCGCCGGTGTCGTAGAGGAACAGGTCAAAGCCGTGGTCGACGAAGTCGGCGCGCATGGAGCGGCAAAAGCAGTGTTTATCGGGAGTGCAGTCGATGCCGACGATGGCGATATTCTTCCTGCGCGTCTGGTAGTAGGGATCGTTGTACCGCCCGGCGAAGACGCGATCCAGGATGTTGAGCGCGTACACGTCGCAGGCATGCACGCCGAACAGGATGATGCGGCGATCCAACCCGTCCGTGCACGGCTCGAAGCCTGCTTCGGGGCGATAGCGCAGGAGAGTCTCGCGCGGAGGCAGGAAATATTTCTTGGGCGGCAGGATGGTGCGGTCGTATTCCAGGCGCGCCTCCGACCAGCGGGTCAGCCGCCGGAAAACGTACCGTCCGTCCTGTTCCACCGGCGCATGCAATTCGCCGAACTGCTGGACGACCGAGGCAAAAAGGTCCAGCTTCTCCTTGCGGAGCTTGAGAATCTTCAAGCGCGACCTCCTCTACGGCCGGATTCACTTCGGTATGATTATAGGACTACAAAGTCCGAAATAGAAGCGGTATGTACCGGAGCGCCCGAGCTGCCCAGCCGGGGGGCGGGAAAACGATTGCAACCGGGGGCCGGCGAGACTACCATGGTGGTTAGAGGGTATCGAGATGAGAATATCCGCATTATCGATTCCGCTCTTGGCTGCGCTGATTCTGCCCTCGAATGTCCACGCTCAATCTGACATGCCCGCAATGAGCTCCGTCACGCCGGCTTCCGGCAGGGTTGGCGACATAATGGTCGTACAGGGGACCAATCTCGATCGGGACAACGTAGCTGCTCTGTACCTGACCGATGGGCAAACCGATGTCAAGGTTCCCATCATCGAGCAAACCGCTACTTCGATCAAGTTCAAAATACCGACCGAGGCCAAGCCCGGGCGTCTCTCGCTGATGGTCCTTTCCAAGGGCACCGATCCGAAACTGATTCAAGAACCGGTGAAGATCACGGTTGAGTCCGACACAACGGATTCGTCGACCTGATCCCCGGCTCCGCAACCGAAAACCTGGTGAACCGTTCTCGCAAGGTGAGGCTGGAATGCCATGTTTGACAGTCTGGAGGACAAAATCAAGCACGACAATACCGTCGAGATTTCCCGAAGCGAGCGAATCGCGAAGGGAGCGCTGATCGGAGTGCTCTCGATTGTGTTGTTTGGCGGGCTGTATTTCGCAATTCGGCTGCTTGAATGAATATCGGCGGCGATCACGCCACTGAATGCCGCGGACGCCTGGCTCAGCAGCATCCCATTCGGATTCCGCTTTGGGCCGATTCGGGCGGTCCGAACGCCTCGGGGGGCGCAGGTGCGCCCTTCCAGACGGCGATCCAGCGCCGGATGGCGCTCGAGATTACGAGAATCGCTCCCACGATGAACAGGGCCATCAGCGTCGAATCCAGATAGCCGGTGAAGCGCTG
>DATJYW010000377.1:0-6478 GCA_035499435.1 Candidatus Acidiferrales bacterium
GAATCGAGCGGCGGGAGCGGGGCGCGAAACTCGCTGAGGCCGGCTTCGAGCGCGTGCACGTGCGCGTCCACGAGGCCCGGCAGCACGGTACGGCCGTGGAGATCGACGACCTCTGTCTTCGGACCGCGCTCCGCCTGGAGAACCGCGGCGTCCGTGCCGACGGCGACGATGGTCCCCGAACGGACGGCGACCGCTTGCTGGATCGTAAACCGGCTGTCCACGGTGACGATCTTGCCGTTGTGAAGAATGAGGTCGGCATCAGCCGCGAGGGCCAGCGCCGCCGAGGTGAGAAGAACCAAAAGGGAGCGCATGTGAACTCCGGAAGGCAATTGTCTCACGCCTCTCGTTCACTGATTCGATCTCAGAAACCGGTCGAGGACCGGGACGAACGGCTGGTCCTCGCGATTGCGCACTGCGATCTCGGCCGCGGCGCCCGCGTAGACCTGCCGCATCCGTCCCAGCGTCATTTCCTGTCCCAGGGGATTCACCGAATTGAATACGACGACTCTTCGAGGCGCGATGGCGGCGATCAAGTCTGGCAGGTCGAAGTATTTCAACGCCGACGGAATGACCTGGTCTACGATCCCCTGGTGGATCCGCTCGTTGACCACCGATTCGTACGACGCCAGCATTCCGTCGAGGGCCAGGCTGCGGATGCGATCGTCGAAGAGCGCAGCCAATAGCGCAGGGATCGCGGCGGCGCCGCGGCCGGTGACGGCGATCCGGGAAGCATCGACGTCGCTGCGCGTGGCCAGCAGATCCACCGCGCGAACCAGGTCGGCAGCGCGCATTCCGGGCATCGTCTTGCCGATCAGGAGAGCGGTGAGCGTGGTCTGGTAGTCGCCGAAGTTACGGACAAAGGTTTCGCGGCGGTCCATGGGACGCTGGGTTTCGCCGAAGCCCCGCAGGTCGGGCGCGAGCACGAGGTAGCCTTTGGCCGCCAGTTCCGCCGCCTCGGCCGCGGCCGCACCCTTGCCTGCCGCGTCGGCAAAGACGACCGCCGGCTTCCGGGCCTCACCGCCACTGGGAGCGAACACCAGCGCCGGAATCGAGATGCCGGTTTCGCTTTCGTAGACCAGTTTCTCGACCCGGTAGCCAGGGCGTTCCAACTGGCCGAATCGCGCCACCGGCACCGGTCCGGACGCCGTTTCGTAGGCCGTCAATTCCCGCGCATGCCGGCGAACGCTCTCCGGGGATGGTTTGCGCTCCGCGCGGAGTTGCGCCGCGAGTTTCCGGTTCAAGGAGAAAACGTCCGCCGCTCCCGGAAATTCGGTCTTCACCTGGCCGGTCGCTGTGCATTGCAGCTCCTCGGCGGACGCAAGGATGAGCGGCGCTTCGGGCTCGGCGTTTTCCGTGCCCTGCAGCCAGCGCGTGAACCAGCGGTACGAGGCCTCGCGGCGCGGCAGGCTGTATCCGTGGCCGTCATCGGCTTCGAACATGGCGACGTGGTCGCCGAGCGAGAGCTTGGCAAACACCTGCCTGGCCTCCAGGAAGGAATCGCGCGCACCGCCGATGGGGAAGAAGTCGCGAATGGCAGTCAGCA
This sequence comes from Candidatus Acidiferrales bacterium, assembly GCA_035499435.1. GTDB lineage: Bacteria > Acidobacteriota > Terriglobia > Bryobacterales > Bryobacteraceae > Solibacter. The sequence goes on from DATJYW010000377.1 coordinate 1,544, forward strand.
GGAGATACGGCTTGCCGCCGAACGCGTAGAGATAATCCGGGTAATCGAGGCCGTCCCTGAGCCAGAGAGGAAACACCTGCTCGGCGTCCTGCGGCCCGATGCTCTCCAGCATTCTTTTCCAGGACGTGATGTAGCAGGAGGGTGCGGCCGCCTGGATGCGGTCATCCAGGCCGGACAAGTAGGCGGTGTGGGTGCCTCCGCCCGAATTGCCGGTGCAGCCGACGCGCCGGGCATCCACCTCCGGCCGCGAGAGCAAGTAGTCGAGCGCGCGCATGCCGTCCCAGATGGTGTACTGCGCGATGTGGGTTCCGGTGAGCAGGCACTGCATGCCGATGATGGTGTGCTCCACAGTCGACCCCTGCACCTTGGAATCGTGAAAGTCTTCGTCGTACATCTGGATGCGTTCGCCCTGCCCGAGAGGGTCCCAGGCCAAGGCGACGAATCCGCGCCGCGCGAAGCCTGCGAGGCAGCGCTGCCACGCCTCGTGGGCCTTGGCCCCGTTTTCGTGCCCAAGGGGAAAGAGGATGGCGGGGTAGGGAGGCTTGCCGGTCTTCGGCAGATAGAGATTCGCTGTGAGGTAGAAGGCAGGGCGGCTCTCGAAGACGATCTTCTCGATGCGGTAGTCCCCGCGATCGAGCGTGCCCACCGTGCGCGGGTGGAGCGGCGTCCGTTCCGGGAGCCCGCCGAGGTAGCTCAGCATGTGCTCGCGCCAGTACCGTTGGCGGGCCTTCAGGTCGTCCATGGTGGCGATGGGCGCGATGGTCCGCTGGCGCTCGTCGAGCAGCGCGAACGCTTTGTCCCGGAGGTACACGGACAGCATGCCGTGGATATCGTGGAAGACCGAGGGGTCGGAGAGGAAATTCCAGTCGTCCCTGGATTGTGCCCGTGCGGGCGGCGCGGTCCACGTAAGCACTGCGGCAAGCGGAATGAGGCAGAGGCGGGTCACTGGTAGTCATCGTACTCTCTCCGAGGAGTCGACGGTAGGCTCTTTTCCGGCTATACGTTATACTCAGGCACATGAATCGGCGCTATTTTTTGGGTTCCGCCGTGTCGGCGGGGACCCTGCTCCGTCCCGTCGCTGCCGCCAGTGCCAACGATACCGTTCGTGTCGCATGCGTGGGTGTGCGCGGCCGGGGACGCGATCACATTCGCGCGTACAGCAAGATGGCCAACGTCGAGATCGCGGCCGTCTGCGACATCGACGAATCGATTCTCAACGCCCGAGTCGGGGAGATCGAAAAGGCCGGCGGCCGCCGCCCCGCTGCATTCACGGACTTTCGAAAGCTGCTCGAGGACAAAACGATCGACGCGGTTTCGATCGCCACACCCAACCACCACCACACGCTGCAGACCATCTGGGCTTGCCAGGCGGGCAAGGACGTGTACGTGGAGAAGCCTTGTTCGCACGACATGTTCGAGGCCCGGCAGATCGCGGCCGCGGCGCAGAAGTACAAACGGCTGGTGCAGCACGGCACGCAGCAGCGCTCGTCGGTGGGCCGCGACGCAGTGCAGAAGATGCGGGAAGGTCTCCTCGGCGATGTGTATATGGCGCGCGGCCTGTGCTACAAACGCCGCGACACCATCGGCCGCAAGCCGGTCTCGCCGGTACCGCCGGGGGTGCATTACGATCTCTGGCTCGGGCCGGCGCCCGTGCACGAATTCACGGCCAACCGTTTTCACTACAACTGGCATTGGTTCTGGGATTACGGAAACGGCGACCTCGGCAACCAGGGCGTTCATCAGTTGGACATGGCCCGCTGGGGACTGGGCGTGAAGTATCCGGCCAAGGTCACCGCCATCGGGGGGCACTTCATGTTCGACGACGACCAGGAGACGCCCAACACGCTGGTAGCCAGCTACGAGTTCCACGACGGCGGCGTAAAGAAGATGCTGGTGTTCGAAGTCCGGCATTGGATCACGAATCATGAGGCGGGCATCGACGAGCCCAACCCGGGCAATACGGTCGGCACCGTGTTCTACGGCTCGAAAGGGTATCTCTCCGTGTGGGACGAGGACCACAGCAAGTATTACAGCTTCCTTGGCCGCGAGCAGACACCAGGACCGTCCGGCAATGAGCCAGGGAACCATTGGGCCAACTTTATCGAAGCGGTGCGCAGCCGCAAGCAGTCGGATTTGAACGCGCCGATCGAGGAAGGTGCGATCTCGACGACGCTGATCCATCTGGCCAACATTTCGTATCGTCTTGGCCGCACACTCAATTTCGATGCCGCCAAATATAGCTGCACCGGCGACGCCGAGGCTACGGCGATGTTCAGACGCACGTACCGCAAGCCGTTCGAAGTACCGGAAAAGGTGTGATTGGCGTCCCGGAAGCGCAGGAGGCGATCTCGCTCCAATGCGAATCCTGGTTGTAGGGGAACTGAACCCCGATCTGGTCTTGAAGGACTACTCGTCGTTTCCCGAGCTCGGGAAGGAGGTGCTGGCCGGCGATCTTGTTCTGACGCTCGGCAGCGCTTCGGCGATTTGCGCGGCCGGCCTGGCGCGGCTCGGCGATGACGTGTCATTCGCGGCGAAGGTCGGCAGGGACGCCTGGGGCGATTATTGCATTCAGCTCCTCAGGGATGCGGGCGTCGACACCACTGCCGTCATTCGCGATGCGAACACCAAGACCGGCCTTACGGTGTCACTTACGTGCGGGCGCGACCGGGCGCTGGTCACTTACTTAGGTGCGATCGCGGAACTTACTGCAGGAGACATCACTCCCGCAATGATCGAGGGCTGCGGCCACCTGCACGTGTCCTCATACTACTTGCAGAAGTCGTTGAGGAGCGGGTGCCGCGAGATGTTGCGGCGCGCGCACGATCGCGGAATGACCACGTCGCTCGATCCAGGCTTCGATCCCTCCGAGCGCTGGGAGCACGATATCCACGCGACGCTGGAAGAAGTGGACGTTTTCCTTCCCAACGAAGTGGAACTGGCGGCCATCGCCGGGCAGGCGGACGTAGCAGCAGCGCTTCAGCGGTTGGACAACGGGCGCACACTGACGGTGGCCAAGCTCGGACCGAAGGGCTGTGCCACACTCGTGGAGGGCCGCTTCCTGGAGATACCCGCGTACCCGGTAAGTCCCGTGGACACCACCGGCGCGGGCGACAGTTTCAACGCTGGTTTTTTGCACTGCCGGCTGCGCGGGCAGCCGGCGGAGCACGCGATGCGATTTGCCGCTGTCTGCGGCGCGCTCTCTACCCTGGGTGTCGGCGGTACGGCCGCACAACCCAAAGCCGCCGAGGTGGAGAGGCACCTTCAGCCCGTATGAGCAGCCCGAGGTTCCAATGCGATATCTACTTGTCTTAGCGATCCCCGTCCTGATCGTTGCCGCCCCGGCCGACTTTGTCAAAGTCTGGCAGGGCACCCTTACACTGCCTACTTACGAGGAAGGGCTCCCGGATCCGAATCCGTCGTTCGATATCTTCCGCCCGGAGCGCTTCACCTATCCCTATACGCTGCGCGAGAACCTCACGGACAAGCGCGTGGACCGCAACTGGCGCGCTCTCTTCCTCGAAAACGAGTACGTGAAGTGCTCCGTGCTCCCCGACTTGGGCGGTCATATTTATACCTGCACGGACAAGATCAACGGACAGCCCATGTTTTATGCCAATCCGTCGATCAAGAAGGCGCGGGTCGGATACCGGGGCGCGTGGGCGGCATTCGGCGTGGAGTTCAATTTCCCGGTCTCGCACAACTGGGCGTCTCTATCGCCGGTCGATTTCGCCACCCGCCAGAATCAGGACGGCAGCGCCTCCATCTTCGTCGGCAACACGGATCGGGTCTACGGAATGGAGTGGATCGCCGAGATCCGGCTTCAGCCCGGTTCCACGGTCGTCGAGCAGCGGATGACGCTGCGCAATCCCACCGATCTGCGGTGGCGCTACTACTGGTGGAACAACGCCGGCGTGGAGGTCTGGAACGACTCTCATATCTGGTACCCGATGTATCGCAGCGCGGCCCACGGATTCGCGGACGTCGATAGCTGGCCCGTCAACGGCGCCGGATTGGACCTCAGCATCGTCGGCAATCATACGGCCGGCAACGTCTCCCGATTCGTACACGCCAGCCGCGAGCCCTTCATGGGCGTGTATCATCCGAAAACCAACGCGGGCACCGTGCATTACGCGGAATACGCCGACGTCCCCGCAAAGAAGATTTGGGCCTGGGGCGTCAATCCGGAAGGCCAGTCGTGGCGGAAGGCGCTGTCCGATAACGAGAGCGCTTATGTCGAAGTGCAGGCCGGCCTGTTCCGCAACCAGGAAACCTACGCGTTTCTGCCGCCGCACGAGACCCTGCGATTCACCGAATACTGGACCCCGGTCCGCGAAATCGGCGGCATCACGCGGGCAAACCGCGATGCCGTTCTTCATGCAATTCGCCGCGGCCAGGATCTGACGATCGGGATCAACGTCACCCACGAGGTGAAGGGGGCGCGCATTCGGATCTCCGGCGCGGAGCAGACCGCCGACCTCACGCCCGCCCGCACGTATTCGCGCACGGTCCCGGCGCCCGCGGGCAAGTACACGGTGGAGCTGCTGAGCGCGGACGGACATGTTCTGCTCAGCCACAAAGAAGACGGGTTCGATTGGGACGCGAATGTGCCCACGGGTCCTCAGCCGCGGCCCAGCCACACTTCTGCATTGGAGATTGGAACCGATGAGGAGGTGAACGGGCGCTACCTTCAGGCCTGGTCCACCTACGAGACCGCTCTGCGGAGCACGCCGGGCGACTACGAATTGACGAAGGCCGCGGGGCGCGTGGCGCTCAACGTCAAGCGCTTCGACGATGCGGTCCGGCTGTTGCGCACCGCTCAGCAAAAGGTCAGCAACGATCCCGAGGTGAGCTATCTGCTGGGTGTCGCCGCGCTCGATCTCGACGACCTGGCCACGGCGCGGCAGCAGCTCGAAGCGGCGCAGCGCCAGCCTCAGT
>DATJYW010000378.1:0-12421 GCA_035499435.1 Candidatus Acidiferrales bacterium
GGTTCACCAATCCGATGATTCCCTTGGTGAGCCCCGCGCCGTTGTCGGCCTGAATGCTGCCGGGGTTGATCGAGACGAAGCCCCAGCCGTCGCGAATCATCTGCTCGGTCGGGGTGGGCCCCGGCGGCTGCGGGAAGTTCGGAAAGCCGCGGCCGCCCGGCGGCGGAGGCGGTGTAAGCTCCGGCAGCCCGCGCCCTCCGAACATCATCATCACCGGCACAGGCCCCTTGGCATCCGCCGGCACCACCACCTGCATCTGGATATCAACGCTGATCGCCGGGAAGGCCGAGTTGTCCACGTGCCCTACCAGCTTCTTTCCGATGACCGGCCACGCGCCTACCTTCGTGTTCACCGTCTGCTCGACGGTCCAGGTCACCTTCGGGACGCTCCTCGGCACCCGTCCGAGCACTTCGCGCTCGAAGTCCTCGACAATCTCGGGACGCCGCTGGTTCCGCCACATCTCTGCGGTGGTGACCTTCCGGCCGTCCTTCAGGGTCAGCACGTCCGGCAGATCCGGGAAGGGGTTGGCCTGCGATGCGTCGTAATTGGCGTGATTGGGCGCCTGTTCATTCCCGCTCGGGCCGGGCCGCAGGGCCTTGATCCCGAGCTGCTCCATCATGTTCTGGTGATCTTCCTGCGCCGTCCAGTTTTTGGGTTCCTGCGCGAGGGCAACAACCGCGACCAGGCAAAGTGCCGCTAGCTTCATGTTCGAATCCTGAACAAAATGCTACCGCAAAACGCCAGTGTTGTGACGCACGGTACCATAGACACTTGATATCGAATAAGACTGCTCCTACCCCTTGGTCTCAGGTGTACCTTTGCGTCGGCCTGACCACGCTCGCCACGCTTCTGCTCGAGCTGTCCCTGACCCGCATTTTTTCGGTCGTTTTCTATTACCACCTGGCGTTCCTGGCCATCTCGATCGCGTTGTTCGGCCTGGGCATTGGCGGGGTCTTCTCTTACATCGCGGCCGGCTGGAAAGCTCCGCTATACAAGCGGCTGGGCCGCCTCAGCGCCGTCAACAGTTTTCTGGTCATGCTGGCGCTGGTGGTCATCCTCGTCCAGAAGAATAACCTCACCAACTGGAATCTGGCCCTCATATACTTCACCACCGCCCTGCCGTTTTTCCTGTCCGGAACCATCGTTTCGCTGGCCATCTCCGAGACAATCGAGCGCGTCAACCGCGTTTACTTCTTCGATCTGCTCGGCGCCGCCACCGGCTGCCTGGTGCTGATCCCGCTGCTCGAATGGTTCGGCGGTCCCGCGACGGTCGTGAGCGCCGCCATATTCTTCGCCGTTGCCGCCGCCATCTGGTTCAGCATGGCAGGCTCCGTTCACGGGCGCGTCTTCAGCGTGGGTCTTGCCCTGGCGCTGGTCGGCGTGGTCATGTACAACCAGAGCCATCACATCATCGAGCCCACCCACGCCAAGAACCAGACCCTCAAGAACGAATTCTTCATCAAATGGAACAGCTTTTCGCGGATCGCCGTGGTGGACCGCCCCGAGGAGCACCGCAAGAGCATCGTCATCGACGGCGACGCCGCCACCGATATTTTCCAGTTCGACCTCAATCACCTCACGCCGGATCAGCGCCGCGATGTCCTTGCCCAGGGGCCCGCGTTACCGTACGCCGTTCGCCCCGGCGCAAAGGCTTTGGTCATTGGACCCGGCGGCGGTTGGGATGTTGCCCGCGCTCTCGCCTCCGGCAGCCATGACATTACGGCGGTCGAGATCAACCCGATCATCGCCGAGACTGTAATGCAGCAGAAGTTCCCGCAGTACAGCCACGGCCTCTACCTGCGCCCCGACGTCCACGTGCACATCGAGGACGGCCGCAGCTTCGTCCGCCGCTCCACCGATCGCTACCAGGTGATTCAGGCGACGCTTGTCGATACCTGGGCCTCCACCGCCGCCGGCGCTTTCGCACTTTCGGAGAGTTATCTCTACACGGTGGATGCCTTCCGCGATTACCTCAGCCATCTTACCGATGACGGCATCGTTGCTTTCACGCGCTGGGGCTTCGACCCGCCGCGCGAATCCCTGCGCCTGGTCTCCCTGGCGATCGAGGCGCTGAATCAACTTGGCGAGGCGAATGCCGCCGCGCATGTGATCGTCGGAAGGTCGCCCGGTCCGCCTGGATGGAGCCAGGACACCGTTCTCGTCTCGCGCAAGCCACTCGGCGCCGATGACGTCGCCCGGGCCCGCGCTCTCTTCGCCGCGGCCAAAATGGAAGAGGTCTACGTGCCCGGCGGCCCGGGTCACAATCAGTTCTACGAACTCCTCCGCGCATCTGATCCCGCCGAATATCAGCGCACCTACACCTTCGACATCAAGCCCGTCACCGATAACCGTCCGTTCTTCTTCTACACGGTGCAACCCCGCGACCTCTGGGCCTTCCTGAAAAACGGGTCGCAAGACACCGCCGATTACAAGATCAACAAAGCAGTGCCGCTGCTGCTGGCCTGCATGGGGGTCAGCCTGCTCGCCACGTTCTTGATCATCGTGGCCCCGCCCCTGGTACTCGGAACGCGCCTCCCGAGCCAGCCGGGTATCCGCAGCTTCCTGCTCTACTTCCTGTTCATCGGCGCCGGCTACATCCTGATCGAGGTCGCGCTGATTCAGAAATTCGTCCTATTCCTCGGCCACCCCACGTACGCGCTGACGGTGGTGATCTTCTCGATGCTGGTTTCGAGCGGCATCGGCAGCGCCGCCAGCCGCCGGCTGATCGGCCGCGACGAGGGCCGTCTGATCAAAGCCCTCGGCACCGCGGTGCTTCTGGTGGCTTTGACCGCAGCGGTGGTCGGCCCCCTGCTCACGGCCCTGGTGGGCCTACCGGTGCCGGTCAAGATGGCGATTGCGGTGGGGCTGATCGCCCCGCTGGGCTTCGCGATGGGCATGCCCTTCCCGATCGGTCTCAACCGGCTGGAAGAATGGCACGCTCCGAGCGTGCGCTGGGCCTGGTCCCTGAACGCCGCGTCGAGCGTGCTGGGGAGCGTCGGCGCTCTGGTCTGCGCCATCTACCTCGGACTGGTGCAGACGCTGATCGTGGGCGGCCTCTTCTACTTCGCCGCGCTGGCGGTAATCGCGAGAGTGCGGCCGGAGATCGCACCCGAGCCCGAGCCCGGGCCGGGACGGGTCATGCTGGCATAACACGCGCGGAGCTACCGGCCCGTTCCCGGCTGCGGAGCCCCTTCAATGCACCGTACCGTGTCCCGTGCGACCAACAATTCCTCGTCCGTCGGAATCACATGGACGGCCAGCCGCGAATCGTCCGTGCTGATCACCTCATAGCGACCGATGGCCTGCTGATTGCGGCTCTCGTCCAGCTTCAGGCCTGCCCACTCCATGCCGGCGCAGATGCGCGCCCTCACGCCCGGCGAATTCTCTCCGATTCCCCCAGTGAAAATCACCGCGTCGGCCCCGCCCATGCTCGCCAATAGCGCTCCGATATACTTGCGCGCCCGGTAGCTGAACAATTCAATCGCCAGCCTCACCCGCCGGTCGTCATGCTGCGTCAATTCGGCCTCCAGGACCTTCATGTCGTTGGTCAGTCCGGAAATCCCAAGAAGGCCGGATTGCTTGTTGAGGAGGGATTCCACCTCGTGCGGCGACATGCCTTCCTTGTTTGCAATCAGCGTCACGATAGCCGGATCGAGGTCGCCGGAGCGCGTCCCCATGACCAGGCCTTCCAGCGGGGTCATTCCCATCGTGGTGTCCACGGACCGTCCGCCCCGAATCGCCGCCGCCGAGCAGCCGTTGCCGAGGTGCAGGGTCACGACGTTCGTCTCTTCCGGCGTAAGCCGCTTAATTGTCCGGTAGCGGTATGCCACGTAGCGATGTGAAATGCCGTGAAAGCCGTAGCGCCGGATCCGGTGGCGCCGGTACAGGTGATACGGCAGCGCATAGAGAAAGGCCTGCTCGGGAATCGTCGTATGGAAGGCCGTATCGAATACCGCCACCTGCGGCATGGCCCGCCCGCAGATCTCGCGCACGGCGCGAATCCCTTGAATGTTGTTCGGATTGTGCAGGGGCGCCAAGTCGATGCAATCCTCGATGCCCTTCAACACCTCGTCTGAAATCAGTGCGGACTCATGGAACAACTCCCCACCGTGTACCACCCGGTGTCCCACACCGTGCAGGTCGCCCAGGTTGCGGATCTCCTCTATGCCGGACGCGTCCGAAGCCAGCCAGCGGAGCACACGATCCACCGCCGCGGCGATATCGCGAACCGGAGCAGTGAACATCTGCCGGGCGCCGGTGCGGTTCTGGGTGGAGATGATCGCCTCGCCTCCGATACGCTCGACCATTCCCCGGCTGAGGCGTTCGTCTTTTTGTTGTTCGATGCGCTCGAGGTCCGTGGCAATGACCTGGAATTTCAGACTCGAGCTGCCTGCGTTCAAAACCAGGATGTTCATGGGTTTCGGCATAGTTGCGTCGCTCTGGAGCGGTTAGTCCAAACGTAGCACGGCGCCCGGATTCTCCGTTCGGCCCGTAAAGATCCGCTACGAGATGCCGATAGAACATTTGCAGGGGCCGGCGAACTCGGCTGCTCGTGCCTTGTTTCTGAGGTGATTCCATGCGGCGATTGACGATCGGAACGAAGATTTGGCTGGCTTGTGGGCTGATGGGGTTCTCCGGAGCCGTAATCGGGGCGATTGCGCTTGCCGGTGTCAGCCGGCTGAACACGGCGACCCAGCAGTTGGGCTCGAAGGCTCTTCCCAGTACCTACCTCGCCGGCCGGTTGAACACCGGCGCCAAGGCGATTCTGATGCGGATCAACCTCCACATGCAGTCGAACTCTCCCGAGAAGCAGGCCAAATATCAGTCGTACCTCGAGCAGCGTGCGGACCAATGGCGTCAGGAGATCACCAGCTTTGAAAAGCTCGCCGGCGGCGGGCGCGAGCAGGAGCTGATCGCCTCGGCAAGGTCGGACTTCGAGCAGCTCCTCGCGGCATGGCGGAAGATTCAGCCCCTGAGTGCCGCCCACCAGCACGCGGAGGCATTCACCCTCTACGAGGTCGAGGGGATGCCCCCCGGCGATCGGCTGGACGAGACGCTAAAGACGCTGGTCGCCCTGGACAAGGAATTGGCCGACGCAAACTCCCGCAGTGCGGAGAGCACCGTCGCCGCGGTCTGGACCGGGGTGGCAGCGGTACTGATCCTGGCGTTGGCAGGCAGCGCGGCATTGGTCTTCTTCATCGTTCGCGGGGTGAATCTCAAATTGCGGAGCGCGGTGCGGGAGCTGAGTATGAGTTCCAAGCACGTCGCGGCCGCGGCATCGCAGATCGCTGTCGCGAGCCAGGGCCTGGCCCAGGGCGCTTCCGAACAGGCGGCCTCGCTCGAAGCAACATCTGCGTCGGCCGAGCAGATCCATGCCACCGCGGAACAGAATGCGAGCCATTCCCAGTCCGCAGTCGATCTCGTCTCGTCTACCCGAACCGGATTCGCGGAAGCCGATCGCTCGCTTGGCCAGATGGTACAGGCCATGGATGAAATCAACGAATCCAGCGGCAAAATTTCCAAGATCATCAAAGCCATAGACGAGATCGCATTTCAGACCAATATCCTGGCGCTCAACGCGGCCGTCGAGGCTGCCCGGGCGGGGGAAGCCGGCATGGGGTTCGCGGTCGTTGCCGACGAAGTCCGCAATTTGGCCCATCGATCGGCCCAGGCTGCCCGCGATACCACGGCTCTCATCGAGGAATCCGTCAGCAAATCGGCCGGTGGACGGGAAAAAGTGACGCAGGTAACGAACGCCATCCAGGTTGTGACCGGCAGCGCCGGCAAGATCCAAACCCTGGTGGAGGAAGTATGCCTCGGAAGCCGGGAGCAGGTCCGCGGAATCGAGCAGATCGCCAAGGCCATGTCGCAGATGGACCAGGTGACCCAACGCACCGCGGCGAACGCCGAGGAAGACGCCGCCGCGGCCCAGCAGCTCAGCACTCAATCCTCAACCCTGGACCACATCGTCCAGGAACTGACCGCCCTGGTGCAATAAGTGGTGCGGTTGGGGCGGGCGATCGCATGTTGTCGTCCGCCCTGCCGGCCGTGAGACAAGTCTTCCACCGTCCCCTATCGCTCCGCACGCATTCCGCCGATATACCCTAAGGAGCAATTCATGACCGAAGTTTTCGCTCGTCCCCAGGCACCCTGGGCCCTCCGGCTGCTGCCGCCCTTTCCGGCGATCGCCCATCGCATTCTGGCCCTGGCCGGCCGGGACGACATCGATGTTCACGAGCTCGGCGACCTGGTCCGGATGGATCCCTCCTTTTCCGCCGAGTTGCTCCGCTTCGCCAACTCTGCGCTGTTCGGCGTGCGCCGCGAAGTCACCGGCCTCGCCCATGCCATCGTGATCGTGGGAACCGATCGCATCAAAACCATGGCCACCCTGGTCGCCGTGAACCGCATGGTCCGCTCCTCGGTGAACATCGGAGCCCTGCGCAAAGTGTGGATCCACAGCCTCGCCACCGCCCTCATCGCCGAAGAAGCCGCGAGAAGCGCCCGCATCGACCGCGAGATCGCCTACACCAGCGGCCTGCTCCACAACCTGGGGACCCTGGGACTCATGTCCGCGTATCCCGATGAGTATTCCCGCATGCTGGAAGTCTCCGACGATTTCGGTTTCGATCTCCTCGAAACCGAGCGCGACCTCTTTGAAGTCGAGCACTGCGTCGCGGGCGCCTACATCGCCGAGGATTGGGATTTCCCGCCGGAGCTCATCGCAGCCATCGCTACTCACCACGATCCGCCGGTGCGCGGAGACAGCAGCCTGGGCAACCTCATCAGGACCAGTTGGCGGCTGGGCGATGCGCTGGGTTTCGCCGCGTTCTCGCCCGCCCGGAAATGGACGTGGGAGGAGCTGATCGCCTTCCTGCCGGGTACGGGTTGGTCCTGGCTGCGAGACTCACCCGAAACTGCCCGTGCCGAGCTGCTAACCCGCCTCGCAGCCGCCCCAATCTGACCGCGGGTGGGGCGGGCTCGCCTGGAGCTACGATGGTTTTTTTCGTCCGCGCACCGGCCGCAGGGCGGCAGGCACCTTTACTGCCGGAAGCCGCCGGCCACCAGCAGCCTCTCGCCCGTCACCCAGCCGGCATCGCCCGACGCGAAGAACACAGCCGCACGCGCCACGTCCTCGGGCTCGGCCACCCTCCCCAGGGGCGTTCGCTCTTCGACGCTCTTGCGGAACTCGCCGTCGGCGATTCCCGCCGCGCGCACTCCCTCAGTAATCACCACGCCCGGATTCAGCGAGTTAACCCGGATCTTCTTAGGCCCAAGCTCCTTGGCCAGCGCCACGGTGATCGCGTCCACGGCCGCCTTGGTCGCGCTGTAGACCGCCGCCGACCCGAGCGGCATGGGCCCTACCACCGAACTGATATTGATGATCGAGCCGCCCTCCGCGCCGATCAGTTTCACCGCCTCCTGGGTAGCCAGCAGCACCCCCAAGACGTTCAGGTCAAACTGCTTGTGGAAATGCTCGGGCGTCACGGCCTCGATGGGCCCGAACTCATAAATGCCCGCGTTATTCACCAGGATGTCCACCCGCCCGAATGCCGCCTTGGTCTCCGCGAAGAGCCGCGGGACGTCCTTCGGTTTAGAGAGGTCCGCCTGGGCCGCGATCGCTTTTCCGCCCTTTGCCTGGATCTTCTTCACCACCCGGTCGGCGCCCTCCCGGCTGGTCGCGTAGTTGACCACCACCGAGGCGCCCTCCGCGCCGAGGTGCTCCGCGATGGAAGCCCCTATGCCCTTGGACGCTCCCGTCACCACGGCGACTTTGCCTGCCAGCTTATTCATTGCCCGATCCTCCTCATTGTGATATTTCGACAACCATCTAAATGATGAGGCAGGCCCGCGGACGGATTCCGTCAAATCCGGCGGAGCTCAGAGTTTTTTCAATTCCGCCAGGTATGCATTCCAAACCGTGCGTTGAAATACCAGGTCCACGAATTTTCCGCGGCGGGTGGCTTCGATCAGCCCGGACGCTTCCAGCTCGCGGAGGTGGTGCGACAATGTGGCTGCGCTGATCGGGAACTCCTCCCGCAAATCCGCACAAGCCGTGCAACGCATCCCGGCGATTCGTTTCAGGATCTGGTATCGCCGCGGGTCGGCGAGCACACGCGCAATCTCGCGCAGTTGCCGCGGGGGCAATCCGTCGGGCATTTCTTGCCTGGGCGGTTTCGACATGGCCGCCCACCAATATACAAGCATTGACCGGCGGCTATGATGGGGACAGTGAGACTCGACAAGTGGCTTTGGGCCGCGCGCTTCTTCAAGACGCGATCGCTGGCCGCGCGCGCCTGCGAGCTCGGCAGAATCGAATCGAATGGACAGACCGCCAAGCCCGCGCGCGAGGTTCGTGCCGGCGACACGCTGCGGGTCAAGACCGAAGGCGGTATGTTTCAGTTGGAGGTCCTGGCACTAAGCGAACTCCGCGGGCCCGCCTCCGTTGCGCAGACGCTTTACCGGGAGACGGAGGCGAGCCGGGAGCAACGGCTCAAAGCGGCGGAAGAACATAAGTCGATGCCCCGCTTCGAAGACATCCGGCAGGGGCGTCCGTCCAAGCGCGACCGCCGTCAACTGGGCCGTCTTCGCGGGTTATAGCTTCGCGAACTCGGCCTTCGCCTGCCCCAGGTGCTCCAGCTCAAGCCGGTTCTGTGGCAGAACGGCACGGTTCCATGGCTGCATCCTCCAGCGATTGCGCCGCGCCCGTGTCCCGGGGAAAACCCCGAGCTCGAGGACCGGCTCCTCTGCAACGAACGATACACATCCGTTGAGGTTAACTCTTACAATTGCTTGACAGCTTATAGGGCCAGGCATAACATGAACCCAAAAGCTGAAATAGCTGGATTATTGCTTCGGTCCTTAACTTACACTCGCTAATTCACCAGTCTTGTCATCTGCGCGGCCGGAGCCCTTGCTATCGCTTTTTATACATCGAGTCTGGGAGGGCCAGATGAACCACGACGTTCCGAATTCTATCGCTCAGCGTGCTACGCGAATGCTTGCCTCCGTCCTGGTGCTGCTTGTCACGTTTCTTACGAGCGGCGCAATGCTCTCTGCCCAGGTGATTACCGGCACGGTCGTTGGTACGGTACGCGACGCTTCCGGCGCGGCTGTCCTAGGCGCCAAAATCTCTGTAAAAAATCTTGCCACCGGTGTTGTACAAAGCACAGTTAGTAACTCCGAAGGCAATTACACCCTCACGAATGTGCCACCCGGCACTTATGACCTATCGGCACAAATGACGGGCTTTAGCACCGCGGTGTCCCCCAAGACCGAAGTGCAGGTCCAGCAGACCACACGCGTCGACTTTACCCTTACACCGGGGAGCACGACCACCGAGGTGACTGTGGTTGCCACCGCGCCGCTGGTGCAAAGCACCACATCCGACCTCGGCCACGTCGTCGAGTCCCGCCAGATTCAGGCGCTGCCGCTGAATGGCCGGCTCTTCGAACAGCTCGTGACTATCGTCCCCGGCACCATCCAGGCGGGTTGGAGCGATTTTGCCGAGAACCCATCCGCCGCCGGCGCGGTCACGCCTACGCAAGCCGTGGTGAACGGCCTGCCCTGGTCCGGCAACTACTACATGGTCGACGGCGTCCACAACACCGAGCCGCTGAACGCCTTCATCAGCATCACGCCGCCTCTGGATTCCATCGATTCCTTCAAGGTCGAAACCAGCAACCCCAACGCGGAATACGGATCGTTCGGCGGCGCTATCGTCAACCTGGCGATCAAGTCGGGCACCAACGCTTTCCACGGCGAGGTGTTCGACTTCCTGCGCAATGAAGACCTGAATGCGCGCGATTTCTTCGCCCAGACCCGCGCACCCTATAAGTCCAATCAGTTCGGCGGGACCTTCGGCGGACCCATTGTGAAGAACAAACTCTTCTTCTTCACCTCTTATCAGCAATTGCAGGAGCGGCAGGGGCAGACCAATGTGCTCACCGTGCCTACTCCGCTGCAGCGCCAGGGCATCCTGACGGAAGACGGACAGGGTACGATTTACGACCCGGTGACGGGTCAGCCTTTTTCAAATCAAACCATCCCGACCAACCGTATCGATCCCGTGGCGCTCAAGGTAGCAAACCTGTTCCCGCTTCCCAACCAGCCTGGGTTCGTCAATAACTACGTCGACAACACCGTGAACAAGGTGAGCGCTCCGCAGGGAGATATCAAGATCGACCTGATTGCCACCAACCGCGACCACCTCTTCGGCCGGGAGTCCGCCGCGCACAAGGACTACACCAGCCCCTCGGGCGGCAACATGTATATGATGGGCGGGCCCAATTCCACCGCCTTCAACCAGAACGCCGTGGTGGGCTGGGACCACACCTTCTCGCCGACGATGGTCAACGAAGGGCGCTTCGGTTACAACCGATTCAACGTCGTCGACTTTGCCAATACCTACGGCCTAGATGTGAATAACCAGCTCGGTATTCCGAACGGAAATATTCCCGGCCTGCCCTACACCTCCGGAATCGCGCAGTTCAATATTGCCGGATACTCCTCCACGGGAGATCCCGGCTGGACCAACGCCAAGCGCATCGCCAATATCTTCGATTGGACCGACACGTTCTCCTGGGTACACGGCAAGCACACGGTGAAATTCGGCGGCGACATCCAGCGTATCCAGTCCACGCTGACCAACTCCCAGGACGACCCGCGCGGCATCTTCAACTTCAACGCCAACTACACCAGCAATCAGGGCGCGGGCGGGAGCGGCAACGCCTTTGCCAGCTTCCTGCTTGGAGACCCCAATTACGTGGCGCGCGATTTCGTCAACACCATTCCGGCCGTCCGCATGACGTTCGCCGGCTTCTTCGTGCAGGACGACTTCCGGATCAACCAGAAACTGACCATCAATCTGGGCCTGCGCTGGGACATTTTCACCAACCCGGTGGAAAAGTACAATCGCCAGTCGAATTTCGATCCGCAGACGGGACTGATCGACGTCGCTTCACCCAACGACCGCGGGCCCGATGTCGATACCTACTACAAGAACTTCGGACCGCGCGTCGGCCTCGCATACTCGCCCGACGGCGGCAAGACGGCGATCCGCGCCGCGTTCGGCATGAGCTACTTTCCGGACAACTTCGGCGCCACCGGCGGAACGCTGGAGCGGAACTACCCGTTTTTCCTCCTCAACCGCCTGAACAGTCCCACGCCGTTCACTCCGTTCTGGAGCATCAGCGCCAACGGTCTGCTCGCCCCGATCTCCGTCCCGTACACACCCGGCGGTACCCTGGCTCCGCCCGCCGGCCTGGGCGTGTTCTACATATCCCAGAATTTCAAGCAGGACCAGGCGCAGGTGTGGAATTTTAGCATCCAGCGCCAGTTACCGGCGGACACGATGTTTTCCGTTGCATATGTGGGCACCCACGGCGTCCACCTTTACCGCGACCTCCAGTTGAATCAGAGCCTCCCCGGCCCGGGTCCGATCGGCCCGCGCCTGCCGTTCTACTCGATCGCGCCCAACATCCCCACGGTGGACCAGCGAAACGGCGACGGCATGTCGCGCTACAACGCCCTCCAGGTCAAGGTGGAGAAGCGCTTCAGTCACGGGCTCTCGTTCCTTGCCTCCTATACGTTCTCGAAGACGATGGACAACACGACCACGATCCTGTACCCGTACAACGACCAGTTGAACTACGCGCTGAGCCAGGGATTCAAGCTGGTCGACGTCCCGCAGAACTTCGTGCTGAGCTACGTTTACGAGCTGCCGTTGGGCAACGGCAAGGCATGGGCGCATTATTCCGGCGTCGCCGGCCGCCTGGTCGGCGGCTGGTCGCTCAACGGGATCACCACGTTTCAATCCGGACAGCCGTTGTTCATCACCGTGGCCAACAACCTGCTCAACAACAATGGCGGCAGCAACGCCGCGAACATCACCTGTTCGAGCGTGGCCACGCCGAAGCAAGTGAACCAGTGGTTCGATACCACGTGTTTCGCCAATCCGCCCGCCTACACGTTCGGAAACGGCGGCGTCGGACACGTGCGCGGTCCCGGCCTCAACAATACGGACTTCTCGCTGGCCAAGGACACGCTTCTAAGCGCCGAGCGCTTGCGCCTGCGAGTGGAAGCCGACTTCTTCAACGTTTTTAACACGGCCCACTTCGGCAATCCGAACACGACGTTCGGCAACTCGAACTTCGGAGTGATCAGCGGCGACCGGCTTCCGCCACGGCTGATCCAGCTAGGCGCCAAATTTCAGTTCTGATCACACCATCGGCGGCTCGAAGTAGGTCTGCGCGAGCTCGGGTTTTTCGCGGATGGCACGGCGCCAATGGCTCCGCGCCTCTTCTTCCTGGCCCATGCTCATCAGGGCGTGACCCAGATTAAGGAGAGCTTCGGCGAATTGCGGGTCTTCCTGCAGCGCCTGCTGGTAGTAGGCCGCGGCATCTTCGGATTGCCCGCGCTTCTG
>DATJYW010000379.1:0-3416 GCA_035499435.1 Candidatus Acidiferrales bacterium
AGGGTCTGCCCCGTTGATTACCTGCGGGGCGGAGCCGAACCGGAGAAGCCGGACCAGGCTATCCTCGCTGGAAACCAGCAGAGCGCGGTCCTGCAACGGAGAGATGGAAGCGGAAGCTAGGGGCGTTCCGGCGTCGAGCGCATCACCCAGAATCGAAGCGCCGGGAATACCGCGAATGGCGCGCACGGTCGAAGAGCGCGCGTCCCAGACATAGCCGAGACCCGGGCTTTCCACCAGCGCCGGCTGAGCTACGGCTACAAACGAAATCGATAAGAAAACAGACGCGAAACAAAGCTGGCCCATACTGTTTAACACCGCCGGGTAACAGCAATTTGCCCGCCGTCACAGTACGTGCACAGAAGAATTCGCGCAATCGTGGCACATTTTTGGGGCGGAGCCAGGCTCTGCTGTGGAAAACAGCTGCCTGACGGGTGAGTTTTGCAAAATATTGAGAATGATTTCTACTGTTTTTCCGCTCCGGCCACGGAGAGCCGGCTCCCAGACGCGGCATAGACCTCGCCGATGCTGGAAAACGAGAATTCACTGAGCAGCCGTTCCAATTTGCCGAGCATTCCGCGAACGCCGAGATACGTCCTGGCCCGGGCAATGAGGCCGCTCGCCAGCCGCGGCTGATCGGGGTCGATCTCCCACGGATGGAAGTAGATGCAGACCGGCTCGCCTTCCTCGCGGTTGACCCGGCGAATGCCTGCGGCAGTGTAACGATAGGGCAGCAGCCGCAAGTAGCCGCCGCCGCCGATCGGCGCCACTCTGCCGTTGGACAACTTCACTGTCGCAACGGGAATCTCCTGGATCGGGCCAGACTGCGTGTCGAGAATGTGCGCATGGCGGTGTGAACCCGGGATCCCGTAGCGGTCATGAGCGATGGGATAAATACTGGAATCCTGAACAAACCCTTCTTCCACAAGGACTTCCAGCGCCCAAAGCGAATCTTTGGTAATCGAATAGCTGGGCGCCCGGTACACCCGGGGCGTCACCCCGCAGGCATCCTCGATGGCGGCCACCGCCTGCCGCGTATCCCGCCGGAACTCGGCCGGCGAAAGCGAATAGACCAGCCGGTGAAAGTGGCTGTGGCAGCCGATCTCGTGTCCCGCGGACACGATTGCCCGCACCGTCGCCGGGTGCCGTTGCGCGACCCAGCCCAGAACGAAAAATGTGGCTTTGGTTTTGTTGGATTCGAGAAGGTCCAGAATGCGGGCGAGTTCGTCGCCGACCCGGGAAGGAAGAAGTGCCCACTGGCTCCCGTCTACGCTGGCCTGCACTTCGGTTGGATGAAAGTACTCCTCCACGTCGACGGTCAGAGCGTTCAACATGGAGAACCGACCTTACGCCCTGCGCTGCTTGAGGAAAAAGACAGCGATCGAGTACAACACCGAGAACAACCCAAGCATCGCACTGTCAGCGCGCCGTGAAAGCATAGGATTCCGGCACACAAACAGCAGATACCGGGCCATCCGGTAAGTCCTTTTATTAAGTTGGATTTGAGGGGTGGTGGTCCCGAAACGTGTCCCGAAGTCCCGAGGTTTGGGACGAGGGGCATTGCCTATTTCGGCACTAGCGGTGCCTCGGCGCCGGCGATGGGGATCGGCTTGATGTCCAAGGCGGTGCCTAACACGTTCTCGGCTCTTACCTTATCTGAAGTTTTGGGCTTATTTCGAGCGCGGTAGTGAACCGTGACGATTACACCACTAGAGATCGGCTTCTGCCCGCCGTAGAGGATGCACCGATATAGTGTTTCCCCGCCTGCCTGCTTCCCGGCGCCTGCCGCACAGGTGAGCGTCTTCTCGGCGGCTTCCGCGGCACTGCCCGCAATCAGGTCTGAAAGATCCACCGCGATGCTCGCGGGGAAAATGAAGTTCCACTGGAGAGCCACCGGGGTCTTTCCGGCCGGAGCCTCGAGCTTCAGAAGGATGGAGCCGGACGACCCGTCTGGTGAACTTATGGTGGAGATGGAAACAGACTGGCCCCACAGACCGGCGCATGACAAGAAGAAAACGGCAGTACCACGAGCTCGCGTCTTTCGACCCATTCCACTACACCTATCAGACTTGAGCTACCGCGCGCCTGCGGTGCGAGCCGGCCCGTGCGGCTGGTGGGCCGGTGTTTTGTGGCCTCGCGGCAGCAGGCCTCCAAATGCCCGGCGCGCCCAACGCAGCGCTTTTTTCGCAACCACTTCTTCCAGCCGCTCCCCGGAAATATTGTGCTCCGGCACCCGGAGGATCTGAAAGAAGCGTTCCGGGTTTTTGCGCGGAAAGACCTGATAGCGCCCGTTGATTTCGAGCGCATTGCCGCCCCAGTCAAATTCCAGGCAGTAAAACAACGAGTCCGATGACAGCGAGACCTCCGGCTGTCTTCCGGCCACCTGGCGAAGCCCGCGCCGATAGGAAAACTCGACGTCAATTCCAAGATCCGTCACCCGTACAACCGCCGCCGGAATCAACTTCAAAAGCACGCGGTTGTTGCGCCGCTCACTGCGCTGAACGAATGCCGCTGCGGCCTGTTCGAGTTCACCCAGAGTGACCACGCGGGACAGATCCGGTGCGTCTGCCAGCGCTGCCTCCATGGCGGCTGTGTAGGAACCAATGGCCGCGGTGGAATCCTGCGGTTTTCCGACCTCCCAGGTGTCTTCGGGAAACAGCACTACCGTCTCACAACCGAGTTTCTCCTGTACATACCGGTAGACGTCTGCGATCCGGTTCACTGCCTGATTCATGTAAGAGTTCTCGGCATGGGAAAAGTAGATGTAGCTGGCGAACGGAATGAACCGGCGCGGAGCGAAGATCTGAATCTGCCGGCTCATCTCCGCGAGCTTGTCCTCGGCGTGTCTGCGGTGGCTCGCTACATCGCCTTCGTTTCCGACCCAGGTCGCATAACTGAACTGAGACAGGAGCACATCCACCGCGCCAACCCGCTCCTTGATCGACGTGAGGTCTTCGGGATCGAAGACGCAGTCGTTCATGTTCAGCAGCGTTTGTCCCGATTCGGTAAGCGCCATCCAGGAATCCAGCAGGCCTTGCGGTCCACAGACCATCGATACGCCGCCGGCCAGTTCCACCGGCTGATTGTGCGGCAGCTCCTGGACACGAAATCCCAGCGATTCACAAAAATTGAGCACCCTGCGGTCGCGGGTCGCGTGGAACAAGACGGTGATGCGTCTACGGTATTCTTCCGGGATGCGCCTCAGGTTCGGAGGTGAAAAATGGTCGGGATGCTCGTGGGAAAACCAGATGTGCGTGATGTCCGCGAAATCCTCATAGCGGAACTTGCTCGGCGTCAGCAGGCGCCATCCATCGTTAAACGCGGTTCCCTCCAGCCACGGGTCTGTAATCATGCGGATCGGCCCGGCCTGAACCACGAAGGAGGCATGGTTGACCCAGAGCAGTCTCATAACCCCACCC
>DATJYW010000380.1:0-4155 GCA_035499435.1 Candidatus Acidiferrales bacterium
TCAGGAATTTCTTGGAGATTGGATCGATGCGGTTCGAAGGAATCTGGTTGTTGGGAAACGGCGTCTTGGTGGCGCCGTTGGCGCCGGTGTCCGGATCGTAGATGGTGGTGCCGAGGGCGCTGAAGTCGCCGTTGAACATGGAGGCGGTGGGGACGGAATAGGTGCCCTGGGAATTCTGGCGCTGGGTTTTCCACTCGTCGTTGGCCATGAAGAACAGGCGGTTGCGGCCGTTGAAGATTTTGGGAATGTAGACCGGCCCGTCGAGCTCGAATCCGTAATCGTTCCACTTGAAGGGCGATTTGACAGGATGGGTGGCGGTGAAAGCGTAGGGAACGGCGTCGAACACGTCGTTGCGCACGAATTCAAAGAGTGCGCCGTGATAGGCGTTCCCACCGGACTTGGTCACCACATTGACCTGCGTGGACTGGTGGCCGAACTCGGCCGGATAGACACCCATCTGGACTTTGAATTCCTGGATGGCGTCGATCGAGGGAAGCACCACGTAGGTGGAGAAGTCCGGGTCCGTGTTGCTGACACCGTCGAGGGTGAAGTAGTCGAACATGATGCGGTTGCCGCCCGTGGAGATGGATTGGGACGCGCGGTCGCCGCCCTGCCGGCTTCCGGCTTGGCCGGAGCCCGCCGAGAGGGTGTTCGTGTTCGCCGCCAACGCGACCAGGCCCAGGTAGTTGCGGCCATTGAGCGGCAGTTCCGTAACGCCCTTGTTCTCGATTACGGTGCCAAGCGAGGAGTTCTCTGTTTGCAGCATCTGGGCCGATGCCATGACCTGAACCGATTCGTTGACCTGCCCGACCTCCAGGGTGAAATCGAGCCGCAACGTCTGCTGCACCTGGACCTGGACGTTGTTGCTGCCCACAGTCTTGAAGGCAGCCTGTTCCACCCGGATGTTGTAGATACCTGGCGCCACCGCAGGAAACGTGTAGTCGCCGGAATCCGTCGAGGAGGCGGTCCGTACGGCATTGGTGGCGACGTTGGTGAGGGACACTTTCGCGTTGGGGACGGCGGCACCGCTGGGGTCGCTGATATGCCCCGTCACTTCACCGAACGTTTGAGCGAACAAGGGAAGCGCAGCGAAAGCCAGGAGCGCGGCTAAGGACAATCGAAAACGGCTGATTTGTGGTTGCACGATTCACCTCCTTGGGTGTTGCCCACCAGCGACGCGGACGGCCCCCGACTTGGTCCTCCGCGCGAAACTGGGGAAGGACTCCGGGGACAGAACTCCCACTCTGGTCTGCGATATCCTAGCGCGGGCGTCCGGGATGGACTAGGTTTGGTACGGTGTCCCGGCATAGAACCTAATGGAATCCGATAGTTGCATCGACCGGTAAGGCCCTGGAGGTACTCTTGGGCTAACGGTTAGCCACCCATTAACGGACGGTTACGCTTCCTCGATCCGGCGAGAAGGTTGTGATATGATACGCCCGGGGCGAAGGATGTGCGAAGGCGAAGGCACCGGACTGAGCGAGTCGCGCGCGAGAGCGGTCCGGGCGCAACTCGATCATCTGCTGGAAGGCCCCGCATTTCGCAATAGCAAGCGGTGCCGGGAATTCCTCGAGTACATCGTCGAGCACACGATTAGCGGGCCGAGCGGCACTCTCAAAGAGCGCTCGATCGGCGTGGAACTCTTCCAGCTTCCGCAGGATTTCGACACCGGCCAGCACACGATCGTCCGTGTCACCGCCAACGAAGTACGGAAGAAGCTGGCTCAACACTACCTCGCCGAGAACGGGTCGTATCATCCGGTGAGAATCGAGTTGCCGCCGGGATCCTACAGCGCGGAATTCCGGTGGGGGACGCCGGCCGAGCCGACCCCTGCTCTCCAACCTGCGAGATGGTCGATCCGCTGGACAATTGCGTGCGCCGCGGCCTTGCTGATCATCCCGGGTACCATCGCTTTGTGGAGGTGGCAAACGGCGAAGCTGGCGTCCGTGGATGCCAAATCGGCCGCGATGCCCGGCCCCGTTCCCAAGGTAATGCCGGGCGCGGGAGACTTTCGGATGATCGTGGGTTCGACCAATCCCTACCTCGACCGCAGCGGGCGAACGTGGAGTCCCGATCACTTCTTTACCGGGGGTTCGGTGATGGTTCGCCCGTCCGAAAGAATTCTCCGAACGCTGGATCCGGATATTTACCGGCACCTGCGGGCGGGCGAGTTCCGGTACGACATTCCGCTGGAGCAGGGTTCGTACGAACTGCATCTTCATTTTGCCGAGACGGGGCTGGCGGATTTCATCAGCGCGGAATCCAGTGGCGAGGGGCAGCGCCTGTTCCGGGTCGCGGTCAACGGGAAACGGATTCTGGACCTGTTCGATGTGGTAGCCGATGCGGCCGGCTCCAACACTTCGGACGAGCGGGTCTTCCGGGATATCTCACCGGCCGACGACGGCTTCCTCCACCTGAGCTTTTCGCCGGTGCGAGGCTCGGCGATGCTGAGCGGAATCGAGGTGCTGCCGGTGAGCGCCGGGAAGGTGAGGCCGTTACGCATTCGCGCGGGCTGGACGTCCGCGTGGCAGGACTCGGCGGGGCAGCAGTGGCAGGCGGACCGTTATTTCCTGGGAGGAAACGCTCTGGTGCGCACCACGAATCCGGCGCAGCAAAGCAACTCGATCGCGCCCGAGATGGCGCTTTACGCCAGCGAGCGCTGGGGGCATTTTTCGTACGCAATGCCGGTGGCCGAGGGCCGGTACCGGGTGATGTTGAGATTCTGCGAGGGCCACTACGGGCGGCGGAACACCGGTGTGGGCGGGCTGGGCAGCCGCGTGTTCGACGTGTACTGCAATGGCGTGACATTGCTGAGGGGCTTCGATATCTTCAAGGAGGCGGGGGGAGAAGGCCGGCCCGTGGACCGGACTTTTTCCGGGATCCGGCCGACCGCGCAGGGGAAGATCGTGCTCGACTTCGTCCCGGTTGAGGGGATGGCGTGCGTGAACGGGATCGAAGTGATGGAGGATGCGAGATAGGCCGGGGGCTGACAAAGTCGGAGGCCGAAGCACCATCCAGGCAGCGATTCACCACCGCGCGACCCGGAGGGTACGCGCACACCGGAGCGGCGGGCGCAGATCCAGCCTGGCTGCCGGCTGCACAGATGCGCAAACGAAAGACCAGCTCGTTCGACGACACCACATGAGAGCGTCCGGTCTTCCGCGCTTAACGAAAATTCTCGATCAGGATCAACGTACTCAGGGAGCGTGTCGTGAGGCGGTATATCAAATAACTCTCATCCGACGGCACCCCGATGACAGTACCTCCGCCTCTAACCGCGCTGGCATCGTCAAACCGATGGATCGTCTCGAATGCCGATCCTCCGAACGGCGCCCGCTGGAGTTCTCCCGATGTCGCGACCAGGTAGAGACGACGCCCTCCCAGGACCCATGAATCCGTCGGGACGTTATTACGGACCAGCGCTTCCTCGCTCCCGTCCGGGCGCATTCTCAGCAATGTCTGGCCGTTCTGAACGTACAGCCACTGTCCATCCCCCGTCTCGAACGCGTGATACCCGCCATGATGCGTGACCTGAACGGGTTCGCCTCCGGACCTGCGAATCTTCCAAATCTGCGACGTGCCGCCCCGGTCCCATCCGAAATAAATCCACTCACCATCGTGCGACCAGCTCGGCCGAATCTCATTCGCCGCGTCGCTTGTGAGGCGCACGGGTTTTCCACCCTCCACCGGAATCAGGTAAATATCACTCGATCCTGCGGCGTAGCAGTCGAAAGCGATCGTCTTCCCATCCGGCGACCAACGCGGGCTTCCCGCGCGAAGCGATCATTGAACTGCGCATGCGACACTTTCAGCGCGACAATCCGGTCCAGGCGCGTGTCTCGTGCTTTGTACACGTCACCCATTCCACCCGCGCCAATTGGGGAAAGAATTTCGTACGGACCCAGACGAACTCCGGCAGACAATGGCATGACGCGCGTTCCACGATTGTAGCGCGCCCGTCTCTTCCCGGATTCCGACCGGAAGGCGCGATGGGAAGCATCCCGGCACACGCTTATCGGATTACGATGCCAGCCAGCCTCGCATTCGACGATATACCGTGGGATGATCGAGCAGATCCCAGTGGTTCAAGCCGTGACCGACCCATTGATCGCGTGGGGCGAAAGCCAGCGTGAGAGTCGGATCCCGGTGCCGGCC
>DATJYW010000381.1:0-19539 GCA_035499435.1 Candidatus Acidiferrales bacterium
CTGGTGCTGGCGTTGATCGCGACGCTGTTGTCGATCTGGTTTCGCATTTCTACGGCGCTCTCCGAAATCGTGGTGGGCACGGTGGCGCAACTGATCATCGGCGCGGCGATCGGAACCGAAGTGCTCGGCGCAAAATCGGCATGGGTCGGTTTTCTGGCCGGCACGGGCGCGATCGTGCTCACTTTTCTGGCCGGCGCCGAACTCGATCCGGGCATCTTCCGGAGGAAGTGGAAGGAGGCCATGATCGTGGGCCTGGTTGGCTTCTTCGGTCCCTTCATGGGCGCGGCAGCCCTGGCGCATTTCGTGTTGAAGTGGTCACTTCCGGCGAGCTGGCTGGCGGGAGTGGCGCTTTCCACGACGTCGGTGGCGGTGGTCTACGCGGTCATGCTGGAACTGGGGCTGAACCGGACCGATTTCGGGAAGGGAATTCTGGCGGCGTGCTTCGTCAACGACCTGGGAACGGTGATCGCGCTGGGTCTGATTTTTGCGCCGTTCACGGTGCGGACGCTGATCTTCGCCGGCGCCTCGGTGATTGTGTTCGGGGCGCTGCCGTTTGTGACGCCCTGGTTCTTTGGCAAGTACGGAGGGCGCGTCTCGGAACTGGAGGCCAAGTATATTCTGCTGCTTCTTTTCGGGATGGGCGGACTGGCTGCGTGGGCGGGGAGCGAGGCGGTGCTGCCGGCTTACATCATCGGGATGGTTCTGGCGGGTACCATCGGGAAGGATCACATTCTGGTACGCCGGCTGCGGACTCTGACATTCGGGCTGCTGACGCCGTTTTATTTCATCCGGGCGGGGTCGCTGGTGTCCGTGCCCGCGCTGGCCGCGACGCCGATGGTCTTCGTGCTGTTGTTCGCGGTGAAGATGAGCGCCAAGATGATTCCGCTGGTGCCGACGGTTCGCGCGTTCGACCACGAAGGCCACCAGGGGCTGTATTACTCGCTGATGATGTCCACGGGGCTGACTTTCGGCACGATATCCGCGCTGTTCGGCTTGAACCACAGCATCATCACGGACGGACAATACTCTCACCTGGTGGCCACGGTGATTGCGAGCGCGGTGGTGCCGACAGCGATGGCGAATGCCTGGTTCATGCCCAAGCACCTGCTGCCGAAACCGGAGGAGGTCCGGCGGTTGACGATGGTGGAGGAAGCCGGCGGGAGTGAATGACATTATGCCGGGCGCGGGCGGCCATGCGAGGCAGATGAATCCGAAACTTGCGCTGGTAGGGATGGCCAAGGAGACCGCGCGCCTGCGCGGCGCATTGGCCGATGGAGAGCCGCTCCTGGTGCTCGGCGCCGCGGGAAGCGGAAAGACACGACTCCTTGGCGAAGCGATGGCGGAGCGGGCGGAAATCCTCTACGTGGCGTGGGAGCCGGCCTTACATGGGCTGCTGATGGCGATGGCGCGAGCCTTGATCGCGGCACGGCATGCGGACTTCCTGGATCGCGCCAGACTTCCCCGCGATTCGGAGGGATGGCTGCGGGCGCAGAGGAGCATTCGCCTGAAGGGCCTGTTGTGGAGCGCGATCGAGAATGCGCCGCAGGCGATGGTGATCGACGGAATCGCGGGGGGAAGTTTCGCCGCCTACCGGTTCCTGCAGCGGATCTACCACACGCCCGGAATGGCGCTGTTCGCGGCCTCCCGCGACGCGGCGAGCCTGGGCGTGCTGGCGAGGCTGTTCTGGAATCCCACGAAGGTACTCACGGTTTCGCGGCTCAACGGCCGCGAGGCCGGGCAACTTTTCGAAACGGCGGCGGATAATTTCCGGCTGCGGCATCTCGATTTGCCGGAATTCCGGGAAAAAGTGCTGGAGAGCGCGGGAGGCAATCCGGGCCAGATCATCGAAATGTGCCGACTCGCGAGCCAGCCGCAATATGTCTCGGGAAGGCATGTGAAATTTGCTCCACTGCGAATCGACACGATCATCAAATTCGCCAGTTCAGGAGGACTGGAGCACAATAGGGAGTGACAGCGTTCCTTGCGGGAGGATTGCCCAATGCGCCTTGCTCTCCTGCTCGTACTGTTGGCCCCGCGGGCACAGTCTCAGGCAGAACCGGTCGTCATCGGCACTACCATTCAACTTCGCTCCGAGATCCTGAAGGAATCGCGAAGGCTGTTCATTTCCAAGCCTGCCGAATACGACGCCGGCACGGACCGGTATCCCGTTCTGTACCTGCTGGACGGCGAGACGCATTTCCGCTACACGGCGGCGATCGTGGATTTTCTGGCTACGGCCGACCGGATCCCCCCGATGATCGTGGTCGGTATCGCCAGCGGTGATTCTCAAAAGCGCACGCACGATCTGACGCCGCCCTCGACTGCCGAGGTGGACAACCGTTTCTCGCCGGGCAGCGGCGGAGCGGATGCCTTCCTGTCATTTGTGGGGGGCGAACTCATCCCGTACGTCGAGCGGACGTATCGCACGCGTCCCTACCGGCTCGTCGCCGGCCATTCGTTCGGCGGGCTGTTCGCAGTCTATGCCTTGCTCACACAGCCAAAGCTGTTCAACGGATACATTGCCGCCGATCCCAGCCTGTACTGGAACAACCAGGCGGTGGTCGCGCAGGCCGAATCGTTCTTTGCCCACAGCGGATCTCTCCAGGCAGATCTCTACATTGCCGCGACCGACCTATCGGGCAGGGTTCCGAGCGAGGTTGCACGGTGCCACGCGGCAATCACCGCGTCAACTCCCGCAGGATTCCGATGGAAGTTCGACTGGATGCCGCGGGAGAATCACGTGTCGATTCCGCTGCCGAGCATCTATCACGGCGTGGAGACCATCTTCGAAGAATGGAGCCTGCCTGATCCGCTGGAGATATTCGATCAGGGCGGCATCGAGGCAATTCACAGGCGGTTTCGCGAGTCGGGCAAGAGATTCGGCTATCCGGAGCGCACCACGCCGCGGTTCACGGTCTCACTGGTGGTCGCGGCCCTGATGGGCGCGGGACGCTTGGAGGAGGCGTCCAAGGTCCTGCTTCACGACAGCACAGCCTATCCGCCTCCCTGGAACCAACTGGACGCGCTCGCCCGCGCCTACGAAAAACGAGGCGACACGAAGGAGGCGGTCCGCTATTACCTGTTATCGCTGAAGCAGAATTCAAAAAACGAGTTTGCACGGAAGAAACTGGCTGAGATGGGCGTGAAGATCCCGGAGTAGCGGAATCAGTCTGGAGCCAGCGGTTTGTGGGCTGACCAGGGAGTATAATCAGACTTTAGTACGTTGGTGATGGAGCCCGCCATCAACCGTCTTGGGCCTCCGGCTCAGGAATGATAGCTCCTACTGATAGAGAGCTATGATTCTGAAGACAGAAGGCCAGCAACAACGATCAGAAGAAATCCTTTCCGGCTCGGAGTCCGCGCTCGAACTGGCTGCCGAAATTGCGGCGCGGTACGAGATTTCCGCGCTGAGCAGCCTGCTGGTGACGGCCAGGGCCGCGGCCGCACAGGAGGAAATCAGCGTCGCCGTGCTGGGCAGGTTCAAGGCAGGCAAGAGCAGCTTCCTGAACGACCTCTTCGGGCGGAGCATTCTCCCGGTGGGTGTGGTGCCGGTCACGGCAGTGGTGACGGAGATCCGGTATGGCGACCGGGAAGGCGCTTGCGTGCGGCACACGGACGGGCAGACCAGGGAGATTCCGCCGTCGGAGATCGGCGAGTACATCTCCGAAAGGGAAAATCCCGAGAACAGCAAGCAGGTGGATTTCGTCTCGGTGCGACTGCCGGAGCTGCGCCGCTTCCGCGGCCTGAAGTTTGTCGATACGCCGGGGTTGGAGAGCGCGTTGACTCACAACACCCAAGCGTCGTTGAACTGGCTTCCCAACGTGGGGCTCGCGCTGGTCGCGGTCAGCGTGGACCCGCCGCTGTCGCAGCGCGACATCGACCTGCTGAGAGGCCTCTATCAGTACACGCCGAAGGTGGCGGTGCTCTTGACGAAGGCGGACCTGCTCAGCGGTCCGGAGCTGGCCGAGGTCGTGGAATTCGTCAGTACCCAGCTTGCGAAGCGTCTCTCCGAGACGCCGCAAGTGTTCCCGTACTCGACGAAGGCGGGTTTCGAGCACTTCAGGCAGGCGCTGGAAGCCACGCTCCTGAGGGGAACGCTGGAACGCTTCGCCGGGGAGCGGGAATCCATCGTGGCGCGAAAGACGGACACGCTGCTGCGCGACTGCAACGAATATCTGAGCCTGAGTCTGAAATCGGCGGAAGCAGTCGAATCGGATCGCCAGGAACTGAAGCAGCAGGTGCTGGGTGAGAAGGAAATCGTCGAGGAGGTGAAGGCGCAAGTGCGGCTGGTGGTGCAGCACGCCGCGGCCCGGACCCGTCCGGCGGTGAGCGACCGGCTGGAAACCTACCAGGGGGAACTGGAGGCGTCGCTGAGGCGCGACTTCGAGAACCACTTTCCGGAGTGGACCGCAAGCCTCGCGCGAATGCTGTCTTCATTTGAGGACTGGCTGACGGCGGCACTGCGCAACGAGCTGACGGAGATTTCGGTGGAAGAGCGGGGAGCGTTCATCGAGCCCTTGCGCAACGTCCAGAAACAGGCCTTCCGCGCGCTGCAACAGTTCCGGGACCGCTTGTCGGAGCGAACGGTGCGGGCGTTCGGCGTGCCGCTGCGAACCACGGAGACAGAAATCGCAGTCCGGGAGCCGGCGGCGCCAAACATCCGCGCGGGCCGGATCTTCGACCGCAACTGGGAGCTGCTTTCTCCGGTTTTGCCGGTGTGGGGAATCCGATCCACGGTTCGCCGGCACTTTGCGCGGACGATTCCGCGCGCGGTCTATCAGAACATCAGCCGATTGAGCAGCCAGTGGGAGGAGAGCGTAAACAGCGCACTGTGGGATGTGGAGAAGGAGGCGCGGCGGCGGCTGGACGAGCTGATGGCGACGGTTGAGAGACTCATCGAAAACTCGCGCGACGAGATGATTCCGGAGCTGTGCGCCGACCTGGAGCGGATCGCGAGAGTGCGGGGACGGAGCAATTGATCCGCTATTTTCTGGTTGTGGTGGGGGGCGGCGGGGGAGCGCTGGCGAGGTACGTGGCGGCGTCGGCGATCATGAGGAGATTCGGCGGAAAATTCCCGCTGGGGACGCTGGCGATCAACGTCAGCGGGTCGTTCCTGATCGGTTTTCTGATGAGCATGTTGACGGAGCGACTCCACGCGGATGCGAACTGGCGGCTGCTCCTGGTGGTGGGGTTTCTGGGCGGCTACACCACTTTTTCCAGCTTTGCCTGGGAAACGTACACGACGGTGCGGGAAGGCGGGCGGTGGAGGGGCGCGCTGAATGTCGTGTCGAGTGTCATTCTAGGATACGGGGCCGTCTGGCTCGGCGCGATGCTGGCATGGCGGTGACCGAGAGAGGAGCCGGCATGCTTCAGAAGGGGGCGGCGAAAAAGGTCACGATCTATCTCAACGAGGACACGCAACACCATTTTGGTTCCCTGACCGACGCGGTATTGACGTTCCTGCTCCACAAGGGCATTGCCGGCGCAACGGCTACGCGCGCGATGGCTGGATTCGGGGCGCACCGGGTGATGCACACGACGAAGATCGAGGTGCTGACGGAGCACCTGCCGGTCCGCATCGAGTTCATCGACTCAGCCGAGAAGGTGAACGACCTGATGCCGACGCTGTACGAGATGGTGACCGACGGCGTGATCGAAGTTCAGGACACGCAGGTGGTCAAGGTGGCCAACAAGGAACGGCCGTCGCCGCCCAAGGCTCCCCACGCGGAACTGAAGGGCACGGCGCGATTGATGCGCATTTATATGGGCGAGTCGGACAAGTGGCAGGGCGAGCCGTTGTACGAGGCGGTGGTGAAGCGTTTGCGCCTGATGGACATCGCCGGCGCCACGGTTTACCGGGGCGTCCTCGGTTATGGCGTCAAGGGCCATACGCACAAGAGCGGCCGGTTACCTTTTTCCCACGACCTGCCGGTGATGATCTCGGTGGTGGACCAGGGAGAGAAGCTGGAGCAGGCGATCGAGGCGGTCGAATCCATGATGCAGGACGGAATCATCGTGCTTTCGGATGTGGACGTGATCCGGCTGGTGCACAGCCGATCTTCGACGGAGGCGTCCAATGCGAACGGTTAAGAAAGCCAAACTTCTTCGACTGCATTTTGGCGAGAGCGATCGATATCGGGGGAAGCCGTTGTACGAGGCCATCGTGGAGCGGTGCAAGGAACTGAAGATCGCGGGCGCGACCGTATTTCGCGGGCTGGAAGGGTACGGCGAGACCGCCGAAATCCACCGCCATCACCTGATCAGGAAGGACCAGCCGATCGTGGTGACGATCGTAGACAGCGAAGAGAATCTCGCCCGCCTGATTCCGGAGGTGGAAGAGATGATGGACACGGGTATGATCGTCACGTCCGATGTGGAGTACATACGCATCGAGCAAACGGCGGGCGGCGCACACTGAGCAAGCGGGTCAGTTGGCCTTGGCTTTTTGCAGGACGGCGTCGAAGGCGGGTTTCGGTTTTCCGGCGCGGTCGAACAGGAGCGGGTAGTTGGTGCGGCCGCGCGTAGGGAAATTGTTGAGCCACGAGTCGCCGTCGGTCACTCCCCAGAAGGTAACCCGGCCGAGCACGGCGCGGTGTTGCACAAAGACCTCGAACAGTTCGGCATAGCGGCGGGCGAGTTTCTGCTGCACCTCCTCAGGCAGACCGGCCGTGTAGGGATTCGAATCCGCGGCTGCCGCGGCGATGGCCGAGATGTCCGCGGAGTTCTGCCGCGTGGTGCGCGGGAGGACGTCGATGTCCAGTTCGGTGATGTTGACCTTGATGCCGAGCGCGGCGAAGGCCTCGATGGTTTCGGCTTCTTGGCGGGCGGTGGGCGACTCCAGGTGGTTGTGGTCCTGCAGCCCGACGGCGGTGATCGGCGCGCCGGCGGCCTTGAGCTTGCGAATCAGCTCGACGGCTCCCTTGCGCTTAGCTTCGTTTTCGAGCGAGTAGTCGTTGTAATAGAGCTCGGCCCGCGGATCGGCTTCGTGCGCGAACTGGAAGGCCTTCACGAGATAGTCTTCGCCGATGATCCGGTACCAGGGCGACGGGCGCATGGAGCCGTCCTCGTTCAGCGCTTCGTTCACCACATCCCAGCCGGCGATCCGGCCTTTGTAGCGGCCGACCACGGTGCGGATGTGATCGTGCATGCGGTCGAGAATGGCTTCGCGGGTCAGGGGCTCGCCCTGGCCGTTTTGAAAGACCCATTGCGGAGTCTGGCTGTGCCAGACCAGGCAGTGGCCGACGATGAACATGCCGTACTTCTCGCCGAAGGCGACGTAGCGGTCCGCGGCGTCGAAGGTGTAGGCATCGGGACGCGGGTGGACGGACTGCCACTTGAGGGCGTTTTCGGGGCTGATGGTGTTGAACTGAGCGGCGACGATGGGATTGCCGCGCGGGTCGCGCTCTTCGAACTGCGCGGCGTTCAACGCCGCTCCGATGCGGAAGATTCCCTGATATGCCTGCTTGAGGGTGGGAGCGGTCTGGCCGCGGGCAGCGGCGGCGGCGAGAAGGATCAATGCGAGGGCTTGCAGGTGAGTGGACATAAAATCCCATACAGATTGTAGAAGCTTGCAGCGCGCGATGTTGACGCGGAGGCGCGGAGACGCGCAGGAGGGAGCGAAGAGCTACGCGGTGCGGTGGGCCTGGATGAAATCGGCGTCCAACTCCCAACCGAAGCCGGGCGATTCGGAGAGTGTCAAGCAGCCGTTGACGATTGGGGGGCGGTTGGCGATCATGCGGTTCCAGACGGGGTCGCGATCGGGAGGCATGGTATCGGCAAAGGTGCCGTGCGGAATGGAGGCGAGCAGGTGCGCGCCGATGTGGGCCTCCTCGTGGTGGCACATGCGCACATCGAAGGAGAGCGCCATGGCGGCGACGCGGCGCCACTCGGTGGGGCCGCCGGACCAGGAGCTGTCGAAGTTGCAGAAGTCGATGGCGGAGTCGACCATGAGGTCGCGGCAGCCGCCGGCGGAGTATTCGCTCTGGCCGGCGCAGACGCGGGCGACGGAGCGATAGCGGACGTCGCGCATGGCGCGGCGGTCGTTGTGCCAGCGGCAGGGTTCTTCGAAATAGTAGAGGCCGTGGTCTTCGACCAGGCGGGCGAACCGGACGGCTTCGTCGGGGGTGTAGCCCTGGTTCGCGTCGGCGATGAGGACGAAATCGGGGCCGGCGGCCTTGCGCGCCGCGATGAAGCGCCGGGCGTCTTCCTCCGGCGAGCGCCCGCCGACCTTGAACTTCATCCCGGCGATACCGGCTTCGCGCGCGGCTGCCATCTCGGCCTCAATGGGGATATCGGCGGTGTAGTAGCCTCCGGTCCAGATGACGCCGATGGTATTGCGATAACCGCCCCAAAGGCGCCAAAGAGGCTGGCCGAGAGTCTTGCCGACGGCATCCCAGATGGCGCCATCGACGGCGGCACAGGCCACGAGGGCGATGCGGCGGTCGCGGAGAATGTCGAATGTGGCGGGCCGCGCCAACTCCCAGCAGCGTTCGACGGCGAAGGCGTCCTGGCCGATCAGACGGGGAGCGATTTCGTCGAGGATGACGCGCTCGATCTGGGGATTGATGTGGTCTTCGTCGCCCGTGAAGACTTCGCCGACGATGCCTTCGTCCATGTGGATGCGGGTCACGATGGTCGAGCGGTGCGTCATTTGGTAGTGGCTTCCGCGGTAGACGCGCGGCAGCGGGACGCGGATGGGTATGGTTTCGACCTGGCGGATGGTCAGACGCATGCGCGGAACGGGTGGTTCAGAAGACGCGCGACCATTCTTTGGGCCAGCGTTCGACGATGACCTTCTTGTTGGTGAAGAACTCGAAGGCATCGCGGCCCTGGCCGTGGAGGTCGCCGTAGAAGCTTTCGCGGGCGCCGCTGAACGGGAAAGCGGCCACGGGCGCGGCCACGCCGACGTTGATGCCGACGTTGCCGACTTCGGCTTCATATCGGAACTTGCGCGCGCTGGCACCACTCGACGTGAACAGGCAGGCCTGGTTGCCGTACTGGCCGGTGTTGACGAGGGCGATGGCTTCGTCGATGTTGTCGACGTGGTGCATGGAGAGCACGGGGCCGAAGATTTCGGTGCGGACGATCTCGCTCGAGTAGGGCAGGCCTTCGAGCAGCGTAGGGCGGACGAAGTTGCCTTTCTCGTAGCGGGGGATGTCGGGGTGCCTGCCATCCACCACGGGGCGGGCGCCGTCGCGGACGGCCTGATCGACGAGGCTTTCGATGCGCGCGCGGCTTTCGGGTGTGATCACCGGTCCCATCTGGGTGGCCTCGTCGAGGCCGTAACCGGTGGTCCGTTCCCTGGCCTTGGCTTCCATGGCCTCGGTGAAGGGCTTGCGGGCGGCGCCGACGGTGATAGCGAGCGACGTAGCAAGGCAGCGCTGGCCGGCGCAGCCGAAGGCGCTATCGGCGATGACGGTGGAGGCGGAGGCAAGGTCGGCGTCGGGTAGCACCACGACCGGGTTTTTCGCGCCGCCCTGGCACTGCGCGCGTTTGCCGGAAGCCGCTGCGCGCGAGTATATGTACTGCGCGGTGGCGCTCGACCCGACGAAGCTGATGGCGCGGATTACGGGAGAATCGAGGAGCGCATTCACCGCGTCGCGGCCGCCATTCACGAGGTTGACGACGCCGGCGGGCAGCTTGAGCGCGTCGATGAGGTCGAAGACTCTCTGCATGGTGAGCGGCACGCGCTCCGAGGGCTTGACGACGACGGTATTGCCGCAGGCGAGCGCGTAGGGCAGGAACCAGAAGGGGATCATACCGGGAAAGTTGAACGGAGCGATGATGGCGCAGACACCCACGGGTTGCCGCACCATGATCTCGTCGATGCCGGAGGCGATGTCTTCGGTGTTGTAGCCCTGGGCCATGGCGGGCGCGGCGCACGCCATCTCGACGTTTTCGATGGCGCGCCGCATCTCGCCGCGCGATTCGGCGAGCGTCTTGCCGCACTCCGTGGTGATGATGCGCGAGATCTCCTCGAAGGATTGCTCGAGCAGCATCTTGAGTTGAAACAGATACTGCACGCGATCCATGACGGGGACGCGGCGCCAGGACGGAAAGGCGCGCGCGGCTGCCTGGGCGGCCTGCTCGACTTCGCCGGCGCCGGAAAGCGGAACGCGCGCGAGCTCTTCGGCGGTGGCCGGGTTGATTACCGGCAGGTGGGACGGTGCGCCGGAGGGGCGCCATTGACCTTCAACGTAATTCCGGATCATAAGTTGAATGATTACACACTGCCGCGCAATCAGCGCAATTCGCGTGTCGTAAGATGGTGAGGTACCGCCGATACCGGAATCATGATAAAGGATGGCAACTTCCGCCGATGCGAGTCGTAATCATCGGCGGATCCGGACATATCGGCTCCTACCTGACGCCCAGGCTGGTGGAAGCCGGGCACTCGGTGCTCTGTGCGAGCCGCGGCCTGAAGCAGCCGTACGTGGCCCACGCGGCCTGGAAGAAGGTGGAGAACGTGGTGCTGGATCGCACCGCCGAGGAAAACGCGGGATCGTTCGGCGCGAAGATCCGAGATCTGGAGCCGGATTGCGTGATCGATCTGACGGCATTTACGCGGGAGAGCACGCAACAACTGGTGGAGGCGCTGCGCGGGCGGGTGCAGCAGTTTCTGCATTGCGGCACGATCTGGGTACACGGTCCGAGCGTGGAGGTGCCGGTTACGGAAGACCAGCCGCGGCGACCGATCAGCGAGTACGGAGTTCGCAAGGCCGAGATCGAAGCATACCTCGTGGACGAGGCGCGGCGTCATCGATTTCCCGCAACCGTGCTCCACCCGGGCCACCTGGTGGGGACGGGCTGGATTCCGCTGAATCCAGCGGCGAACTTCAATCCCGCGGTTTTCGAAGATCTGGCCGCGGGCCGGGAGATCGCGCTGCCCAACCTGGGCCGCGAGACGCTGCATCACGTACACGCGGACGATGTGGCGCAGGCGTTCGTGCAGGCGATGACTCACTGGTCGGCGGCGGTGGGCGAGTGCTTTCACGTGGTCTCTCCGGCTGCGGTGTCTCTGGCGGGATACGCGGAGACGGTCGCGGGGTGGTTCGGGCGGGAGGCGCGCATGCGGTTCCTGCCGTGGGACGAGTGGCGGAGGACGGTTTCGGAGAAGGACGCGAAGATCACCTGGGACCACATTGCCCGATCGCCCGCGTGCAGCATCAGCAAGGCGGAGCGCCTGTTGGATTACCGGCCGCGGTACGGGTCGCTGGAGGCGGTGCGCGAGTCGGTGATATGGCTGGCGGCGAATGGCAGGTTGGGTGGGATGGACTAATCTGGTTAGAGAATGCCGCTAACAAGTGTGAAGAAAGACCAGGGGCGCAAGCGGGAGACGCGGGAAACCCCGTCCATACAGAGCCTGGACCGGGGCCTGCTGATTTTGGAGGCGGTGGGGAAATCGTCCGAGCCCGTGTCTCTGGGACAGTTGGCGACGATGCTGGACATCGACCGCAGCAGTGCGTTTCGCCTGGCGAATACGCTGAAGCGCCGCGGCTACCTGGCCAATCCCAGCGCGGGGCGGGATTATGTGCTCGGCCCCTCGGTGTGGCGGCTATCGCGCCAGTACGATTGGAGCAAAATGCTGGTGCGGGTGGCGCACGAACCGCTCAAGGCGTTGGCGGCCGAGACCAACGAGACGGCGCACCTGGCGGTGCGGGAGGGGAGGCGGGCGCTCTTTATCGATCATGTCACGAGCAGCCACGTGATTTCGATCTCGGGGCAGACGGGCGAACTGGTCCCGCTGTATTGCACCTCGCACGGCAAGGCGCTGTTGAGCGATTTCGAGGAGCAGGACCTGGTGAGTCTGTTTGGCGCCAAGCCGCTGAAGGCGTACACCAGGAACACGATTCAGAGCACGCGATCGCTGGCCGCGGAGTGCAGAAGCATTCGCGAGAAAGGCTTTGCCGCGGACGAATCGGAGTACCTGGAGGGAGTGCGGTGCCTGGCGGCGCCGATCCGGGACCGCGACGGGGCGGTGATCGCTTCGATCGGCATATCGGCGCCCGCGGCGAGGTTTCCCAAGGAGCGCGAGCGGGAGTTCGCGGCGAGGGTGGTGACGGTGGCGGCGCAGATCGCGGAGATGGTGGGAGCGCTGCAGGATTGACGTGGGGCGGTGTGTTCGTACAGCGAAACACCTCTTGCGAATAGCGCACGCGGCGGATAGACTAAGGCCGATGATGAACCGCCGCGTTTTCTCCGGCGCGGTTTCCGCGGCCCTGTTAGGCTCTTCGGCTATCGGCGCCGGGAAACTCGCTTTGCACATCGGCCACACCGGCCTCACCTGGATTCCGCTCGGCGGAAGGCTGACGCCGCCACCCCCGATCAGTCCGATGGTGGACCCGCAATACGCGCAGGCCGCCATCCGGGACATCGCCGGGCTCGGCTTCTACGGCATCGAGCTGTTCGGGAACCAGATCGAAGCGATGGAGGGGCAGGGCGGCGTGGGCGCCGTGCTCGAGCAGCACAACCTGCCGCTGATTTCGGCGTATTGTTCGACCAACCTTTCGGACCCCGCGGCGCGCAAGGACGCGATCGCCAAGACCTTGAGCTGGGCGGCGCTAGTGAAGAAGTACAACGGCAAGGTGATCGTGGTGGGGCCGAACGGCCTCAGGCGGGACAGCTTCGATTTCAAGGCTCACAAGGACGACATTGTGACGACGCTGAACGAGCTGGGAAAGGCCGTGACGGACATGGGCCTCACGCCGGTTTTGCATCAGCACACGGGAACGTGCGTGGAATCGCGGGACGAGACGTATGCCGTGATGGAGTCGGTGGACACGAAGGCGATGAAGTTCGGGCCCGATATCGGACAGTTGCAGAAGGGCGGGTCGGACCCGGTGAAGGTGGTGAAGGATTTTCTTCCGCTGGTGCAGCACATGCACCTGAAGGACTACGCGGGAGGCCCGGAGTATCTGGGCTACTGCCCACTGGGGCAGGGGAAGGTGGACATTCCAGCGATCCTGGCGATGATGGATGGGCGCAAGACGGCGGGCCTGGTGATGGTGGAACTCGATTCGCCGCCGCCGCAGCCGGCGCCGGCGATCGAGAACGCGCGGATCGCGAAAGCGTACCTGGAAAGAGCGGGCGTGACGTTCCGGGCGTGAGGTTCGGATCAAGGTGGTGACTTCCGGCAGCCGCAAGATCGATTGCCTATTCCGATAGCGCCAGCGGCGTCTATCTCACCACGGAGCTGTTTCCGAAGCTCGGAATAGCCGATCAAGTCAAAAGCAAGACCAGGAAGATCGAGGCCGACCCCGTCGGCGGAGTGGTCGCCACGGGTGAAGCCGAAATCGGTTTTCCAGCAGATCCGCGAACTACGTCCCGTGAAGGGCGTTGACGCCGGTTGCGCCCGCGCCCGAATGGGCGGCACCTTTTACAATTAGCCACACGGCGAGCGGCACTTCGAAAGCAAGCATCGGCAACCACATCACCGAAGTGATCGGGCCGCGCAGGAATCCTGCTGCCTGCAACGGGAGGCCGACAACTAACAGGACCGAGGCAACGACGCCTAGCCAGGCGAGTGAGCTTGGGATCATTCGGCCGCGTAGGAGAAGGTAGGAAAATAGTGCGCTGCCCACGGCGAAGAAGGTTGCCGTGACGGCTACGTCCCCCCTCAGCAGATACGAGCCTAGCGCGTGCGCGGCCGCTGTGTCCGGCACGTTCCCTCCGGTAGCCGTGGCGAGCCAGACCAGTGCCGGTGTCCGAAGGATTGAAGAGCCGCCGATCACGCCTTCGGCAACACGACACGTCAAGGCCAGCATCGCGAGATCGGGATCCTGCTCCCGCGTAATTGCGTACAGCGTGACGGCCAGGACCAGTGCCGCGAACGCCTGAATAAAGCCGAGCAAGACGACTATGCCTACTTCTGCCGGGTGCTGAGCAATCCTCGCGAGTTTCGCTGCGACTCCTGCTCCAGTCGTCGCCCGGCCGAACACGAGCATACTGGCGATCCCTGCTGCAATGTAAGCGAGGAATGTGAAGCCAGCGATTTTGCCGTTCGTTGTGCGAGTCATATCCGTCGAATGTCGGCCAAGGGCAGAAACCAGTGGGCGGGCTGGTGATTCATCTTTCCCATCCGGCCGAGGCGCCGGATTCAGGCGCGTCCAGGTCCTTCTGCTACAGTCGGGGCGATTGTTACAGTAACCGCGCCACGTGCACGCGCAACGGTCAGCGGCGTTCGCATGCTTCCTCTTTCTATCCGCATTCCGCGCTGGTGTCAAGGGATGCCGCAGGGCTCGTCGCCGCGAAGGCGAGAACCGGCCTGCAGGTCCGAGAGCAGCGGGAATTTCCGGTTGCACGCGATAACGCTGGACGCCGGCGCTTTGGTCGCTTTGGATCGTGGCGACAGACGGCTGGTCCAGACGGGATGGGAATCCACCACATGGTAGACGGGTTGCTGCGTCCGGAGGAATGCGTAAATAGCCTTCAGATCCTCCGGCTCGAGCCGGGCAAAGTTGAGCCACGGCATTACGGTGAAACTCTCCGGCCCCACCAGCGGCGCACCCTTCTCGGCGTAATCCTTGTATTGATAAAAATGGTCGAGGAAATACTGCTCGCTCCAACGTCCGATTCCCGTCTGCGGGTCCGGCGTAATATTCGCGCTCACTACCACCGCGCCGGGAAACCGGAACTCCTGACCGCCGGCCAGCGTCAGGCCCTGGACCGGCTTGCCCTGTTTGGCCGGTGTGTGGCACTCCATACAGCCCGCCATCGCGACCAGATATTCGCCATACTTCACTTTGCTGGACCGATCCGGCTCCGGTACCTGCCCAGCCGGCTGCGGCGCCCCCTTCATCAACATGGAGACCGGAAATATGATCTTGCTCCGCGGCAGAGGATTCTGGATCGGCGTCAGAGTGTTCAGATACGCCACCAGGCTGTAGACGTCTTCATCGCTCATGTGCCGGAAGCGTTCGTAGCCCATCATCGGGAACAACGCCGTGCCATCGCGGCTGATCCCTTCGCGGATTGCGCGAATCTTCTCGCCGTCCGTCCAGTTACCGATCCCCGTCTCTTTATCAGGCGTAATGTTGCGGGCCGCCACCACACCCGGCAGACCGAGATCGGGCGGGAAGACAGTTCCGCGACCGCGCCCGCTCTCCACTACGGGCCCGTCGAACCGGGAGTAGTCCCGCAACGAGTGGCAGCCATCGCAGTCGGCCAGATTGTACAGATATCTCCCCCGCGCCAGCCTGGCCGGCGTGCTTTCCACTCTTACGTGCGCCGGAGGCACCATGGCCGGCTTGCGCAGGTAGAGATAGCCGAAGCCACCGACCGCCAGAGTCATCAAAGCGACCACCAAGAAGCCGAGTACACGAACCATCGTCCTGATCATGTGATCCTCCTTCCATGCCCGCCGGCGCGAATCATCCCGCGGGGCTGTTATGCCGTCCGAAGAAGCTCCAGACCGTACTTTGGGGCGACCGCGAACAGCCGGGCCAACCACGCTTCGCTGACGGGGGGCGGCGACGGAGAACGATCCACAGCAGGAACAAACGCTTCTGCAAAGAACCCCTCCAGGCCCGCCGGCGTTATCAACGCCAGGAATTTCGCATCCACGTTCCCTGTGTTCCGGAAGCAATGAACCACGCCACGAGGGAGGTGAACCGAATCCCCAGGAGATGCGATCAGCGTTTTCCCGCCTACTTCAATGGTGATGGTCCCTTGCTGCACGTAGAACGTCTCCTCCTCGCGCCGGTGAATGTGCGGCTGCGTCCCTCCGCCCGGCGGGACCGATACCTCCGCCATGAAAAACGCGCCGCCGGTCTGCTCGCCGGTGATCAGAAACGCGATCCGGTCTCCGGGGCCCCAGTAGGCCGGGCCCGCGCCCGCGGGCATGTAGTTGGGCTGGCCGACCGGTTGCGTGGTTGGCCGAAAGTCTTCCGAGACGGTCTCGCCGGAAGGATTGGCCTGGACGTCGATGATTTGTTCTGTCATGTGATCTCCTCTCATCCAGTAGTGGGAGAGCAGGCCGGCGGATTGTATCGCGGCTTTTGAATTTTTTTCCGGGAGGGTTAAACTGGGTACCGCAATGACGGGGACCAGCGCTCTTCAACCCGGTACAGTAGCCCGGCTGATGGCGAGCTTTCGCAACGGCGACCATGAGGCCGCCGGCCGACTGGTCGAGCTTTTCTACCCCGAATTGCGGCGTATCGCCGCCGCGCGGATGCGGGCCGAGCGCCCGGATCATACGCTTCAGCCCACCGCGGTGGTTCATCAACTCTATCTGGAACTGGTCAAAGTCAAAGCGCTGCAGCCGGCCGGTGCGGGCGGGGCGGATGAGAAGGCCGCGTTCCTGGGACTGGCGGCTTACCTGATGAGGCAGTTGCTGATTCATCATGCCCGTCCGCTTTCCAAGCGCGCGGAGAAAACCGAGCTTGACGAGTTGGCTGGCCCGCGTTCGCCGGCGGAGCATTCGCTGGTGGAAATCGACGATGTTCTGAACCGGCTTGCCGCCATCAATCCCGCACTCCGACGGGTGGTTGAGTTGAGGGTCTTCGAGGGCCTGACGCGCGAGGAGATCGCCCGGGAAATGGGTTGCGGCACCGCAACCGTTGCCCGCCACTGGAGCTTCGCCCGCAACTGGCTGCAGGAAGCCTTCGCGGGGACGCCGGGCCTGTGACGGACGAGCGCTGGAAGCTGGCGTACGCGATCTACGATGCGGCAGCGGCTCTTGCCGAACCGGAGCGCCGGCAGTATGTACACGCTACCGCTCCAGATGCGGAAATCGCCGGCAAGGTGCTAGCGATGCTGGCCGAGAGTGAGACCCTGACCGATCCGGACGCTCTTCCGAAACCCGCGAATTCTACGAACCCCTCCGCCGAGCCGCCCTTCAGCCTGCCGTATGGCGCTACACTCGGCCGGTTTGTCATCACCGGTTTTGTGGGCCAGGGAGGAATGGGCATGGTGTATTCCGCCCACGACCCCGAACTGAAACGCGAAGTCGCGCTGAAAGTGATCGCGCCAGGGGCTGAGGCTACCAGCTCCGAACGATTCATTCGCGAGGCACAGGCCGCATCGGCCCTGAACCACCCGAATATCGTGACGGTCTACGAGGTGATTCGCTGGGGACCCATGGTAGCGATCGCGATGGAACTGGTGACTGGAACCTCCTTGCGCGGTTTTTGCGGTACGGCCCAGCCCGTCGAGAAGGTGGCTCTTTGGGGAGGGCAGATTGCCCACGCCCTGGCCGCAGCGCACGCCCGGGGTATCGTGCACCGGGACATCAAACCGGAGAACCTGATGCTCCGCACCGACGGGTACATCAAGGTTCTCGACTTCGGACTGGCCCGGCAAGCCGGCGCCGAACGAGCGGAGGATCAGTCACCGGCGGGCACCCTTGGGTACATGTCACCGGAAGAGGTTCTGATGCGGCCCATAACAGCCGCGAGCGACATCTTCTCCCTAGGCATAGTCCTTTACGAGCTGGCATCGGGAACGAATCCGTTCCGTGGTGACTCGGCCGGCGCCACGATACGGCTGATCCAGGGAATGGATGCCCCTCCATTGCCGGCACGAGGCAGGGGTGTTCCCCCGGAACTCGACCGCCTGGTGCGTGTCATGCTAAGCAAGTCGGCGGCGGATCGCCCCCCAGCTTGCGAAGTTGCGCTGCACCTGGAGGCCATCGCCCAGCCGCGCATATTCCGGCGCCGATCCGTTTGGGCGACGGCTGCGCTTGCCATCTGCGCCCTCGGCGGCTTGGCCGTCTGGCGCCTGGCGCCATTGCACCGGGCGGACGAGAAGCCTGTTCTGCTGCGGAGCGTGCCTTTGGACAGCGAGCCAGCCTCGGAGACAGCACCCACGTTTTCGCCGGATGGCAGCAGTGTCGTCTACGCGTCTGATTTGGGAACGCCGGGGATTCATCACATCGTGACGCGCCGAGTGGCAGGACCTGGCGCCGGTGGCGCGGCACCGAACGAGGCGTTCACGCTGACATCGACTCCCCAGGACGATATGGATCCGGTCTGGTCGCCCGACGGGTCCCAAATCGCGTTTCTGCGGAGGGCCGGCGCCGAGACCCTGCAGGCGATCGTGATCCCTGCCGGTGGCGGAGGAGAACGTGTGATCGCGAATCTTCCCGGTTCCCGGCCGGGTGCGCGCAAGTACCTGACGTGGTCGCCCGGCGGCGAAGCGTTAGTGGCCGCCCACCGGTTGAAAGCCGCGTTCGCACTCCGCCTGTATCGGCTCCCGCTCTCCGGCGGCGATGCACAGCCGCTTACAGAAGGACCGGAAGGGGCGCAGGATGTCTCTCCCGCTTTTTCACGGGATGGCCGGTGGCTCGCTTTTCTTCGTTGGGAGAACGGAGCCACCTATCAGCTCTGGGCAGTTCCAGAGCCGGCCGGAACTCCGAAGCTACTGGTCACCAGTCCGAGACCGATCACCTCGTTTGCGTGGGAACCCGACAGCCGAACCATCGTTTATGGCGGCGGCGCACTGAGTACGGGCGAACTGAGGCAAGTCACTATCGACGGCCGCAGCACGCTTGCGACTTTCGCTTTGGAGGGCGCGTCAGACCAGATCGCGATCGCCCCTAAAGGAGCCAGGCTGGCGTACGTGCTGCAGAATCTCGATGCCAACATCTGGCGCTTGCCGCTGGACCCGGTTCGGCAGAAGACTTCGCCTCCCGAAAAACTGTTCGGTTCGGTGCGCGAGGAAATGGATCCCACGTTCTCACCGGATGGGAGGTCGATCGCCTTCGTCTCTAACCGCTCGGGCCATTGGAACCTTTGGACGGGAAACGTGGACGGTTCCGGATTGCGCGAGTTGGCTGTACAATCGCTCCTGCCATTCCATCCCGCCTGGTCTCTCGACAGCCGCCAAATCGCCTTCGAATCCCAGGCATCCGGCAAGAGTGAGATTTGGCTGATCAGCGCTGACGGAGGAATTGCGCGGCGGCTGGTTGCCATGGCGGGGGGAGCCGAAGTCCCATCCTGGTCGCGGGATGGCAAGCGGGTGCTGTTCTATACGAACTCGGCGGGCTCGCGGCAGATCTGGGAGGTCGAGGCCACGGGCGGTTCGCCGGTTCAGTTGACGCACGGAGGATCGTACGACCCTGTGGAATCCCAGGATGGGCACTATCTCTTTTTCGGCAGTGTGTTGTCCGAGGGAATCTGGCGCATCCCGCTCGAGCCCCGGTTGCCGGACGGGAGGCTCGCGGAGCAGCACGAGGAACTGATCCGCGAAACGATGCCGGTAACCGGCCATCGCTTCTGGACGTTGGGCCAGGGCGGAATCTACTTTGTGGACGCACAGAAGAGGCCGGCGGTATTGAAGTTCGTCGATCTGGCATCGCGTAAAGTGACCGTACTGGCTACGCTGCCCAAACCGCCGGCGAAGTTCACCAGAGGCCTTTCGATTTCACCCGACGGGCGTTACGCATTGTATTGCGAAGACGACGTGGACCGGTACGAAATCCGCGTGGTGGAGAATTTCCGTTAGCCGGTTCGCGCGGCGCTCTGATTCCAGTGGACCATCGGGAGCCCGGGGACGGGGGCGCGGAAGAACGGGATGCGCGAACCGCGGAGGGAGCCGATGTAG
>DATJYW010000382.1:0-8839 GCA_035499435.1 Candidatus Acidiferrales bacterium
CTGCGATGCCGACTGCAACATGGGCCGCGAAAGCCGTGGCGCC
Source organism: Candidatus Acidiferrales bacterium (assembly GCA_035499435.1). Taxonomy (GTDB): domain Bacteria; phylum Acidobacteriota; class Terriglobia; order Bryobacterales; family Bryobacteraceae; genus Solibacter. The sequence goes on from DATJYW010000382.1 coordinate 44, forward strand.
TGTAAAAAGAATCAGGACTAATAGTTTGCTTTTCATGACTGCCTCCGGCACTGGTAGTGCAATCCTCTCGCCACTCGTAAGTGCTTGAATTTCTGTGCACTGCAGCCTCGACGCGTGGTTCGGTTCGGCCGCGCGGGTGGTGCATTTCGGCCAAGCCTCCGGCTACTCGGGGACAAACCGGAGGGCCGCCGAGTTGATGCAATATCGCTGCCCCGTCGGCTCCGGCCCATCGTCGAAAACGTGCCCCAGGTGAGCGTCGCACTTCGCGCACAGAACTTCAGTGCGCTTCATGAACAGGCTGTTGTCGGTCTCGGTCGCGACATTCTCCTCCGCGGCGGGCTTCCAAAAGCTCGGCCATCCCGTGCCCGAATCGAATTTTTCCTGGCTCCGGAACAGCGGCGTGCCGCAGCAGACGCAGCGGTACATGCCCGATTCGTGGTTGTTCCAGTAGCGGCCGGTGAACGCGCGCTCGGTGCCTTTCTTGCGCGTCACGGCGAACTCCTCCGGCGAAAGTTCCTGTTTCCAATCGGCATCGCTCTTGACGATCTTGTTCACCTGGATAGCCTCCCCTCTGCTTCCATTATCCGCGAACAACACCAGCCGCACGCTGCGGCCGGCGCCGGGCATGCGCGGATCCGGAAGCGGACGCTCGCGGCGGAACAGGAGCGCCGCGAAGCCCGCGGCAGCCAGCGGCATGATCAGAAATGCGCGGCGGGTTGTGCCTAACTGATCCATCGCGCCAGGCCAAATGCGGCGGCGGATGCCAGTCCGCCGATCACCACCGTCCGGATGCCGCCCTGGACCGGCGAGATTCCCGTCAGCCGCCCCTTGAAATACCCGAAAAAGAACAGCGCGACCAGCGTGACCGCAATGCTGGCCATCAGGGCTGTGCGCAGGTCCGCCACCAGCATATAGGACGAAAGCGGCACCAGGCCGCCGACGATATACGACGCGGCAATCGTCGCCGCGCTGTTGCGGGCCCGCTTGGGGTCGGGCTCCTCCCAGCCCAGCTCGAAACGCATCATGAAATCCACCCAGCGCTTCTGATCCGCGGCGATGGCGTTCACCACCGGCGTGATCTCGTGTTCCTGCATGCCGTAGGAGCGGAACACGTCGGCCACTTCGTCGCGCTCCTTGTCCGGCAGCTCCACCGTCTCCCGGACTTCCCGCGCGCGTTCGCTTTCGTAATGCTCCCGGTCGGTGCGGGCGGCGAGATAGCCGCCCAGCCCCATCGCGATCGAGCCCGCCGCGATCTCCGCCAGCCCTGCGATGACCACCAGTTTGCTGGTCGCCGCCACGGTGCCGGTAAGGCCCGCTGCCAATGCAAAAGGAACGGTGAGTCCGTCGCTCATCCCGATGACGACGTCGCGGACGGTTTCCGACGCTTCGAAGTGAGTTTCTACGTGCGGGGTGGCGGGCATGGATTCAACATCATCTCACGCCGCATATACACCGCGGGCGCCGCACCATTTTGCGTTACAATCGGGGAAATAACAGACGAGGTAGCCAAAGTTATGGCACAAGACAAAGATGTCACCCGCCGCGATTTCGTGAAGACTGCCGGAGCGGTGACGGCGGTCGCCGCCGCCGTGAACGGCGCGCCCGCCATTCAGAAGGTTCGTGCGGCCAACGACCAGGTGCAGTTCGGCATGATCGGCACCGGGAGCCGCGGAAGCTACCTCCTCAAACACCTGAAGGGCATCGACAACGGCCGCTGCGTCGCCCTGTGCGATATCAACGACGAAAACCTCAAGCACGGCATCGATACCATCGGCAATAATCCCAAGACTTACAAGGACTATCGCGAGCTCCTTGCCTCCAAGGACGTGGACGCCGTCTTCGTCACCCTGCCGCTGTTCATCCACTTTCCGGTGACTAAGGACGCGCTCCAGGCCGGCAAACACGTCTTCTGCGAGAAGTGCCTGGTATTCAAGCCCGAAGAAGTGCACGCCATGCGCGCCCTCGTGGCCGAGCACCCCAAGCAGATCCTGCAAACCGGCTTGCAGCGGCGCTACAGCTACTTCTACCAGACCGTCAAGCAGATGGTGGACAAGGGCATTCTCGGCGACGTGCACCACATGCACGCGCAGTGGCACCGCAACATGATCAACGAGCCCAGCTCGCTGTGGACCATGAAGCCCGGCGGCGAACAGAACATCGCCAACTGGCGTGTCTACCGCTCCATGTCCGGCGGCCTCACCGCCGAGCTCACCTCGCACCAGGTGGACGTGGCCGACTGGATGTTCGGCTCCGCGCCGGATTTCGTCATGGGCCTCGGCAGCCTCGACATGCTGAAAGACGGCCGCGACGTTTACGACAACATCCAGTTGATCTACCGCTACCCCAAGGGACAGAAGCTGACTTATTCCTCGATCAGCACAAACCAGTTCCTGCCCTACTTCAACGGCACCCGCGCGCAGATGGGCGAAATCATCATGGGGACGGAAGGCACCGTCGAGATCACCGTCGGCTTCGATTACCCCACCATGGCCATCGCCTGGTGGTACCGCGAGCCTCCCAAGAAGGCGTCCTCCACCACCAAGGCCGCGGAGAAGAAGAAGGAAGTGTTCGTGGCCGGCGCCACCATGGCGACCGCGGGCGGCGCCAACGGACCCATCCCCATCATGACAAGCGACCTCGAGTTCACCGGCAAGGAAGGCTTCCTCGATCGCGAAGTCAAGTTCGCGCGCCGCTGGCTCACCTCCAAGGGCATCATGATCCAGCAGGAGGAGAAGAACCCGGTCGACACCGAGCTCGAGAGCTTCTTCCGAAGCTGCCGCGACCTGAAGAAGCCGCTCGCCGACGTGGAAGTCGGTCTCGCCGATTCGGTATCGGTGATTCTCTCCAATATCGCGATGGACGAAGGCCGCAAAGTCTACTTCAACGAGATCGAGAAAATGGGCAAGGGCCCCGCGGCTCCGGCCCCGGCCAAGAAGGGTTAGTTTTTGTAGGGTAGCCCTCCTGGCCTGCCCGGCGCCGCAGGCGCGGCCTGCTTCTCAGCGCGGTTCCCCACCGTTGTTCGCCGCCGCAGCCGGTTTCGGTTTCGGCGGCAGCAGGCTCAGCGGGTCCATCGTTACCGGCATCGCCAGGTCCACGAACCCGGCCAGCATCTCATCCCAGGTCTGGTCGCCCCAATAAACCTCCTTGGCCGGATCGGGATTGAACGCATTGTTGGCCGAGTTGTCGTAGCGCGCCACGCATTCCAGCACCGTTCCCTTGGGCAGCACTTTCGGCTGGTCCAGGTAGTAGGTGAGCTGCCAGTTGAAGTTGTATTTCGGCACATTCAGCAGCGTCTCGCTTTCTCCGCTCGGGTAGGTCGCCCGGTACTCGAACGCCTTGCCTCTCACGTGCATGTGGGGAAACATCGCGAGCAGCGTGGAATCGGCCTGCAAAGTCACCTTCGCCAGCACGGCTTCGTCGGCCGAGCCCGGCGGGATGTGGAGATTACGGTTGCTGACGAACGTGTTCACCACCCGCTCCGTGGGCGGCTGCTTGGCGAACTGGAATCCCACTTTGCTGCGGTCCGTCCCCGCCTTGCCGTTGGTGGTGTAGTGCATCTGGAAAATCAGGTCGCTGCCCGCCGGAATCAGGCGCGCCTGCCCCGGCTTCAGATAGTAGGGCACACCGCCGGGCACATACACCCCAGCCACCTCGATCGAGGCCAGCTCCAACAGCCCCTGCCCCGTGTCCGGCCTGTGCTGCTTCGCTCTCTGCGGCGGCACGTACGGCTCGCCGTATTTGGCGTCGGTCAGGTACTTCACTCCCGGCGGACGCACTTCGAGGACCACGTGGTGTACCACTTTCGAATTCCCCGCGCGCACCTCCACGTTCTCCACCCATTTGTCTTCGGTGAACCCGGTGGGCACGACAAAATAGGTGTACTCGACCGTCCCGCCGGCAGGCACCTGGAAATCCACGGGCATCTCGATCACAGCGTCCGGCTTGCCCATCACCCAGCCATCGGTGAAGCTGAGCGCCTTCGGCGCGTCGCTCGGGTCGCCTTCCTTGGCGCCCCCGTCCACCCATGCCACGATGCGATCGATCTCCTCCTGCGGCATGCGGCGATCGTTGGCGAAATGCCCGTGCGCCGGATCGGCGAACCATGGCGGCATCTTGCGCACCAGCACGGCTTCGCGGATCGCCTTGGCCCAGGGACGGGCCTCCTGATACGTCAGCAGCGACATCGGCGCCGCCTCGCCGGGACGGTGGCATCCCTGGCACCGCGCCTGCAGAATCGGCTCGATCTGTTTATGGAAGGTCACGTCTTGCGCCGGCGCGGCAACCAGAGCCGCCGCCGCCGCGGGAATCAGCAGACTGGTACGGAACATCGATACCCCTCCGAACCCGGGATTTCCCCTGAGCATCCCGGCTTCAGCCAGTGTACACCACCCGCGCCGGGTTACACTCATACACACCGCAATGATCGGCGAGACTCTCTCTCACTACCAGGTCCTCGAAAAGCTTGGCGAGGGCGGCATGGGCGTGGTGTACAGAGCCCGCGACACCCAGCTCGACCGCTTCGTCGCCATCAAGGTGCTGCAACCCGGCCGTGGCGCCGGGTCGTTCCGCCGCTTTGTGCAGGAGGCTCGGTCCGCTTCGGCCTTGAACCATCCCAATATCGTCACCATTCACGAGATTTCCAGCCACGAAGGCACCGACTTCCTCGTGATGGAGTTTGTCAGCGGCCAGACGCTGCACCAGCTCCTCCCGCGCAAAGGCCTTCCGCTCAAGGATGCACTCCGCTATTCCGTCCAGATCGCCGACGCCGTGGCCGCGGCCCATGCGGCCGGCATCATCCACCGCGATCTGAAGCCCGGCAACGTAATGATCACCGAAAAGGGTCTGGTGAAAGTGCTCGACTTCGGACTCGCCAAGTTCGCCGAAGCGTCCGCGCTCGAGCCGCCCGGCGACACGCAAACCATGCACGCGGCGCCCGTCACTGCGGAAGGCGCCATCCTGGGCACGGTCGACTACATGTCGCCCGAGCAGGCGGAAGGCAAGCCTCTCGACCGCCGGTCCGACATCTTCTCGTTCGGCGTGATGCTGTACGAGATGCTCGCCGGCCAGCGCCCGTTCTCCGGCGGCACCACCCTGTCCACGCTATCGGCCATCCTCACCCGCGAAGCCCGCCCCGTCAGCGAGCTCTCCTTCGCCATCCCGCGCGATCTGGAGAAGATCGTCGCGCGCTGTCTCAAAAAGGACCCCGCCTGGCGCTATCAGCACCTGGACGACGTTAGGGTGGCTCTCGCTGAGTTACAGCAGGAATCCGAATCCGGCCAACTGCCTGCTGCCGCCCCGTCCCTCACCCGTCGCAGCTTCACCTCGGTCGCGCTCTCCACCGGCGTGGGACTGGTCGCCGGCGCGGGAGCCGCGGCGTGGTTCTTCACCCGCCCGCGGCCCGCGGCTTCCAGGCGCGTCTTCACCCAGCTCACCCGCGATACCGGCCTCACCACCGACCCCGCCATCTCCGCCGACGGCAAGCTGATCGCCTATGTTTCCGACCGCGCCGGCGACGATCATTCCAATATCTGGGTGCAGCAGGTGTCGGGCGGTGGAGCCATTCGTCTCACCAGCGGCAATGCCGATGATTCGCAGCCCGGCTTCTCCCCGGACGGTTCGCGCATCGTCTTCAGCTCCGCCCGCGATGGCGGCGGGCTCTACGTAATGCCCGCGCTCGGCGGCGAGGCGGTCAGGATCGCCCCCGGCGGCGCCAATCCCCGGTTCTCTCCCGACGGCAATAGGGTCGTCTATACGTTCTTGGGCGCTCTCTCTGTGGTTGGCGTGCCGCACGGGACACCTTTCCTGCTGTCGCCCGACTTTTCCGGATCTTCAGCCTTCAATACCGGCGCCAACATCCTCTCACCTGCCTGGTCGCCCGATGGCCGCTTGCTGTTGTTTGGCGCATTCAGCTTGGAGTACGTCGGTGTGGTATCGACCTTCGACCTGCTTGCCTGCCCAGTCGATTTTCCTGCTGGCGGGGTGCCGAAATTGGGCAAGCCGGTCCCGCTTGGAGTGGGGCACCTGTTCCGCGACGGCAACCTGCGCCTCACCCGGAATTTCACCTGGGTGGACGACCAGGTGTACCTGGCGGCCCTCGAAGGCGACAATTCCAACATTTGGCGTTTGCCGGTGGATTCAAAAACCCTGCGCGTGGGTAGCCTGGAGCCTCTGACCTCCGGCAGTGGCCAGGTAGAGTCGCCGGCAGTATCGCGCGACGGCCGGGTGGTTTTCGCCAGCACGGATACGACCTGGGATCTCTGGAGCCTGCCTGTAGACACCAACCGCGCCGCCAGGCTTGGCGAGCCGGCTCGCCTGCGAACCGGCCGCACCATGGACGCCTACCCCTACCTCGCGCCCGAAAGCAACAAACTGGTGTTCGGTTCTTTTCAGGGCACGCAATGGGACGTCTGGCTGCGCGACCTGGCGAGCGGTCATGAAATCGCTCTTGCGGATTCGAACGTTGACGAGACGAATCCGATCCTCAGTCCCGATGGTTCCAGGGTGGCCTATCAGACTTCGGACGGGCCCCGTGTGACGTTCCATGTTGTGCCCGCCGCGGGAGGCGCTCCCCAGAAGATTTTCACGGGCGAGGGCCGCATTCATTTGTCGCAGTGGGCGCCCGATGGCGAGAGTCTGCTTATCGAGCGCTATTCCAAGACCAAGGTCGCGGAACTGCTGACGATTCGTACTGGTAGAACGGTGGAGATCATGCGCCACCCCCAATACGACCTCTTCCAGCCCATGTTTTCGCCGGATGAGAAGTGGATTCTGGTCAGCGCCTCGTATCTGGGGCAGGAATTCGTGTACATCGCGCCCTTCGTCAATGGCGCGGCCGCACCGGTTTCGGAGTGGATTCAGGCCACCGACGGTAAATTCGACGTCAAGCCGCGCTGGTCGCCCGACGGCAATACTCTCTATTTCCTCTCCATCCGCGATGGCGCCCAGAGCCTGCGCGCACAGCGTCTCGACCCGGCCACCAAACGCCCGACAGGTGACTCGATCGAGCTGCTGGCCTTCTCCGGCACGCGCCGGTCTCCCTTCAACATGCAGATCCAGTGGTACGAGATCGCCGTGAATCGCGACCGCATCGTCTTCAGCCAGGGCGATCGCACCGGCAACATCTGGATGCTGGCCGAAGCGGCGATGCCCGTCACGGCCTGAACAGCCACAGCCAGAAGTACTGCGTGCCCGCGCCCTCCGTGTATCGCAGCTCGAACCCGCAGCGCTGCGCCATTTCGCGCGCCTCAGCCTCGGTGAAGCTGACGCCATGCCAGGTATCGGGAGTGCGATCCTCCGTGGGCCCGCCGTCCACCTGTAGCTTGAACAGGCTTCCGGGCACCAGCACGCGGTGCGCGTCGCGCAGATAGCCCTCCACGATCGCCTTCTCCGGAATGTGCTGGAAGACGATATATGAAAACGCGAAATGGAACGGCCGCTCCGGCAGGACGGCCAGGTCCGCGCCGCTGTTCGCGTAAAGGCAGACGTTGTTACTTCCTGCCAGCTTTTGGCGGGCCAGCTCGATCATCTCCGGGCTGACATCGACGCCGTGAACCTCGCCGAAAACCGCGGCCAGCGCCCGGGTCAGCCGCCCCGCGCCGCAGCCGATTTCCACCACACGCATCTGCCTGGGATCCATGCCGTGGCAGATGTTTTCCATGTCGTTGAGAATGTGCTGGCGCACGTTCTCTTCACCGCTGGCGAAAAAGGCCTCGTCGGTCCACGCGTCGCGCCCGGTGGCGATGAAGAAGGTGCCTTCGGTGCGGGCCCGCGCGTCCCAGTCGGCGCGCATCCGCTCGGCCAGCGACTGCGGCGAGGCCGGAGCCGACAGCGTCACGCGCTCGAAGCCGGCGCTCTCGTCGAGCTCGCGCTGCAGGCGCTCGCAGTGTGCGTTCGCCGAATCGCGTTCGGCGGTGATGGCGCGCTCGCGGGCGGCAGCCTCGCGCTCCACCTCCTGTAGCTCCTTGCGCAGCGCCGCCTCCCGCTTGAGATTGGCGGCGAGCTCCGCTTCGAGGCGTGCGCAATGCGCGGCGAACGCCTCGCGGTCCCGCACAATCCGGCGCAGGCGCGGAATGCGAAGCAGAAGCCGATCCAGGCGGGTCATCGCGATCGGCCCGCCGGTTGCTGCTGCGTCAGGCAGTGCAGCGTGCCGAAGCCGAGCGCCAGGTCCACCGCATGGATGCCCACCACCGGCCGCGGCGCGAAGAGCTCGCCGAGGATGCCGAGTGCCACGCGGTCGTTGGGGTCGTTGAATGTGGGCACAATCACCGCCGCGTTCGAGATGTAGAAATTGGCGTAGCTCGCGGGAAGCCGGTCGCCATCGAAGTACAGCGGCCCCGGCATGGGCAGCGCCACCACCTCCGGCTTCGAGCCGTCTTCCAGCCGCAGATCGCCGATGCGCTCCCAGTTCTCGGCCAGCGGGCGATAATTCGCGTCCCTAGGATTGTCCTCCTTGATCAGCACGACCGTGTTCGCGTTGACGAACCGGCAAATGTCGTCGATGTGGCCGTGCGTATCGTCGCCCGCCGGCCCCGCGGCCAGCCAGAGCACGTTGGTCACGCCCAGGTTCTCGCGAAACGCAGTTTCGTATCCCGCACGATCGAGCCCCGGATTCCTCACCTGCACCTTGGGATCCAGATAGCACTCCTCGGTGGTAAGCAAAGTGCCGCGCCCGTTGACATCGATACCACCGCCCTCGAGCACAAATGCCCTCCCGTCCGCACGCGCATCGAACAACGGTACCCCCAAACGTTTCGCCGCCGTCTCCGGAACCCGCCGGTCCTTCTGCCAGTCGTCGTA
>DATJYW010000383.1:0-9330 GCA_035499435.1 Candidatus Acidiferrales bacterium
CCAGTACCCAATACAACACGAAACCCACCACGAAGCTGTAGACCACGGCCGGCTGGGTGTACGGCATCACGTCGGCCGGTAGCGGCAGGAACGGCAGAATCCCGACCACGAACCCGACCGCCCACGCGATGTAGCCGGCGACGTTCACCCCTTCGCGCGGACCCGGCCACTTGCGCCCGGAGAGCAGATAGTCCGCCACCATGGCGCCGATGATCGGGCCGAACGACGCACCCACGATGGTGAAGAACGAAATCAGGTTGGCGGCCACGCCCGTGACCGCGAGAATGGTGCCTACGGCCGCACCGGCCATAGTCGAAGCCACGCGCGGCACGCCGGGAATCATGGTCGAGAAGCTGTTGCCCGCGATGAATGCGCAGAAGCACGTGGGCGGAATGGAAGCGATAGCGAACAGGAACAACATGGCCGACGCCACGAACCCGCCGATGGCCTGCACCACGTCGCCGAAATCCCAGCTCGGGGTGAGGGCGGAGCCGTGCGCTCCCGCGACCGCGAGCAGCGGCAAGCCGCCGGCCACCAGTACCGCCAGGGCGATGCCGATCAGGCCGCCCCAGCGCACGTCGGTCTCGTTGCGCGAGTTCATGCCGAAGTCCGCGCCCGCTGCTCCGGCGGTGGCGAAGAAGCCGATGACGATGGCCATGGCTCCGGTAAACGCGCCGAACGAGTTTTCCTGGCCCGCCGGCACGTGGTAGTTTCCGATGCCGCCGGCCGTCTGGAAGAAGACCACGATCAGCATCAGCAGCGGAATCGCGTTCAATAGGAGCGACACCTTGGCGACGTATTGAATGCCCTTGGCGCCCACGAAGGCCATGATGCCGCCCCAGAGCAGGCCGGCGATGATGAAGGGCACGGTTCCGGGCGCCGACGGCATCCCGATGGCTTTCAGAATGAAGTCGGCTGAGAAGAATGTGGCCACCGCGAACCAGCCGATTTGCAGCAGGCCCATCAGCAGGCCCGGCATGATGTACCCGCCGGCCGTTCCGAAGGTGGAGGCGCCGACTACGTAGAGCGGATATCCCGTGGACATGCCCAGCATCGCCGGCACACGGTAATAAAGCAGATAACAAAGCAGCCCGGCCACGGCTAGGGCAACCAGGCACAAGGCAATGCCGGCGTGCTGCAGCGTGCCTCCCGCCATCTGCTGGTAGAACGCAATCCACAGAAAGATCCCGGCATAGCTGGGCGCGGTATTGACATACCACGGAGCCCGGTTCCCGGCAGGATTGGGCTTGGCTTTGGCAAGGTAGTCTGGCAACATGGCGGCTCCTTAGGAGTGTTCAATGCTGAACTGAAGCGGCCAGTATACTACACGGCACTGTTTACCTCCGCGGATCTTCGCAAACTGGTACAATCCAGGATTCACACCTGCCGTGCTCCATCGGGTCTTCAAAGCCTTCCATTACCGCGACTTCCGATTGATGTGGATCGGCGCGTGCACGTCCAGCATCGGCACCTGGATGCAGAACCTGGCGCAGAGCTGGCTGGTGCTGAGCCTCTCTAACTCCCCGTTCCTGTTGGGCCTGGACGCGTTTCTCGGCGGAATCCCCATCTTCCTCTTCTCGCTGGTCGGCGGTGTCATCGCCGACCGCATGGACCGCCGGAAAGTCCTCCTCGGGTCGCAATATGTGCAGATGAGCTGCGCCTTCCTGCTGACCCTGCTGATCTCGCTTCACGTGGTGCGCGTCTGGCATATCCTCTGCATGTCCTTTGTCACCGGCCTGGCGCAGGCCTTCGGCGGACCGGCGTATCAGGCCCTGATTCCCACGCTGGTCAACAAGGAAGACATGCCCAACGCTATTGCGCTGCAGACCATCCAGTTTAACGTGGCGCGGGTCATCGGACCGGCGCTGGGCGGGATCGCTCTTACGCAGCTCGGGGAGAAGTGGTGTTTCGGCCTGAACGGGCTCTCCTTTCTGGCGCCGATCATCTCGCTGACTATCGTGCAGCCGAGCTTCCAGCCGCAGAAGACCGCGGAATCCATCTTCAGCGCGATGAAACAGGGCTTCCACTACGTGCGCAAACAGGGCGCCATGGAAGCGCTGATGGTGCTGGCTTTTTGCATGACGGCGCTGGGAATCCCGGTACTGACATTCCTGCCGGTGGTGGCGAAGAAGGTGTTCCAGGGCGGGCCGTTCGTGTTCACGCTGTTCCTCTCGGCTTCCGGCGTGGGCTCGATTCTGGGCGCGCTCACCGTGGCCGCGTTTTCGAACCTGAGACATAAAGGTCGCGCCGCGCTGCTGATGCTGGTCTGCCTGGGAGGAACCATCACCGGGTTTGCGCTGTCCAGGACGCTGTGGCTGAGCTGTTTGATGCTGTTCTTCTCCGGCGCTGCGATTCTCGCGGTATTCGCTCTGGTAAATTCCCTGGTACAGATCATCACCACCAATGAAATGCGCGGCCGGGTGATGAGCGTCTACAACTTTGCCTTCCGCGGCGGCATGCCGATGGGAAACCTGCTGGCCGGCAGGCTCGTCGATCAATTCACGGTGACGCCGGTTCTCGCTGTCAACGGATTTCTCCTGATGCTGGTGGGTGTGTACTTTCTGACGGTACACCGGCGCGTGGCCGCTTTATGATGGTGTGTTTGTAGGGTAGGCGTCCTTGCCTGCCCGCGCCGCAGGCGCGCCGCGCGGGCGGGCAGGCAAGGACGCCTACCCTACAGACGTTACAGTAGAAGGATCACATGCTGGCATTGATCATCGCTGCTTTCCTTGCGGCGCCGGCGCCTTCGCCGCTGGAGTTGGCACGCAATCAGCAGGACCGCGCCACCCTGGAAAAGCTCGCCGCCGAAGCTGGGGGCGCGGCCTCCAAATCTCCAAACGATCCCGAGGCGCAGTATCGGTCGGCGCTGGCGTACTCCTACCTGGCTGAGGTGGCGATCGAGCTTCACGACCGCAAGGGCGGACGCGCCGCCGCCGAGCAGGGCATCAAGGCCGGGGAGCGGGCGGTCGCCGTGAAGCCGGATAGTGCCGAATACTACCGTGTGCTCGGCACGCTCTACGGCCAGGCGGTCACCGATATCATGAGCGGCCTCAGCTACGGCCCCAAGGCCAAGGACGCGATCAACAAAGCGGTGGAGAAGGCGCCGAAGTCCTCGGCGATGTACGTGGCCCGCGGCGTGGGCACCTACTACCTTCCGGCACAGCTCGGCGGGGGCGCCAAGCTGGCGATTCCCGACTTTCAAAAAGCTATCGAGCTCGATTCCAAAAACGCCGAGGCCTACCTATGGCTCGGCCTGAGCCTCCGCAAAGAGAACCGGGACGACGAAGCGCGCAAGGCGTTCGCCAAGTCGTTGGAACTGAATCCCACCCGCCTGTGGGCCAAGCAGCAGCTCGATAAGACGCCGGCCAAATGAAGCGCCCGGCGGCAGCAGCCCTCGCCACGCCGGCTGTCTGTCTCGGGCTCGCGCTGCTGAGTTTTTTTCAATTCCCCGGACACACCTGGCTCCAACAGGACAGCCAGATCTACGTCCCCATCCTCGAGCACGAGCGCGATCCGGCAGTGCTCCGCAACGACATCCTGGTCGAGCGCTCGCAGGTCGCCTACACGCTCTACGACGAGATCGCGATCGGGCTGCGCGGAGCGACTGGCCTGGGTTTCCGCGAGGTGTTGGCCGGCGAGCAGATCGCCACGCGCGCCCTGGGCATCTGGGGTCTGGTCATGTTGGCCCAAGCACTCGGGTTGGCGTGGATGCCGGCGGTGGCCGCCGCGGCGATTTGTTCCCTGGGAGCTTTCATCAGGGGACCGGAGGTGCTGACCTTCGAGTACGAGCCGACGCCTCGCGCGTTTGCCGTGCCGCTGCTGATCTGCGGGATGGGGCTGGCTGCGCGTGGGAGATACCTCGCTGCAAGTGTGGCTGCGGGGGCGGCGATCCTCTTCCACGCACCCACGGCGTTGCCGGTGCTGTGCGTCTCTCTCCTGCTTGCGCGCAGAGTGCGGCCGCTGGTCCTGGTTCCGCTGGCCGGCGCGTCGGCGATCCTCCTGCTTGCCGCCCACGGACAGCACACCCACCAGGACCTGTTCGCCGCGGTCACGCCGCCGCAGCAGATGTTGCAGCACCTGCGCACCGCGTATGTCTGGGTCTCCACCTGGCCCGCCGGGACCGTCGTGCGGCACCTGCTCATCTTCGCTGCTCTGGTCGCCGCCTGCGCACGCCTCTGGCGCGCCATGACGGCGGAGCTCCGCCTGTTCCTGCTGGTGCTGCCGGCGATCGGACTGCTCTCGATGCCGCTTTCATGGCTGCTGCTCGAACACTGGAAGTGGGGCCTGGTCCCGCAGGTCCAACCCATGCGCGCCCTGCTGTTCACGACCCTGGCGATGCAACTGGCAACCGCCGCGGCGGGCTTTTCGGCGAATGGCAGGTGGGAGAAGGGCTTGTGGTTCGTCTTGGCATACTGGCCGCCGTGCCAGTCGGTGCTGGCGGTTGGGCTTGCCGTCGTCACGGTCGCCTCGCCGGTCGCGGTGCTCGCCGCCTTCTTCCTGATTCCGACGGTCGGCCGCGTGACGAATTATCCCCGGCTGCACACTCCGGCGCTGGCGCAGGTTTCGGCCTGGGCGCGCGCCAACACGCCGCAGGATGCCGTATTCCTGTTTCCCGAGGAGGGGCACGGGCTTGCGCCGGGCATCTTCCGGTCGGAGGCGCTGCGGGCGGTCTACGTGGATTGGAAGGGTGGCGGCCAAGTCAATTACCTGAGGGACTTCGGCGAGGACTGGCGGTTCCGTTGGCAGCAGACGGTCGCGCGCGGATTCCGGCCCGGGGATTTGGCGAGGTACTCAGGGCTGGCCGTGAACTACGTGGTCTTGCGGCAGCGGATCGGGGATTCACCTGTTTTCGAAAATAAAGAGTTTGTCGTATATTCTTGCGCCGCGCAGCGATAGTTCTTCTGTACTGCCGCATATTCCAGTACAAACGGTACAAAATTAATGTTAACCTTTGGGCTATTCCGGCTAAACTATCCCCAGGATGGCGCCGATAGATTCCACGGACACGACGCAAATGAGCATCTACCACGTTTTCGTATACTTGCAACTGCTTGATCTGCTCACGACGATAGTCGGATTCAGGCTGGGAGCCGTGGAAGCCAGCCCGTTCATCCGGACGTTGATGCACGCCGGACCAGTGATCGGCGTAGTGGTTTCAAAGGTACTAGCGCTTGGAATCGGCGCCCTCTGTGTGGTGGTCAATAAGGCCCACATCATCCGCTGGATCTCCTACTGGTACGCGGGTTTGATCGTCTGGAACCTGATGGTGATGCTGGCTTCCCGGGCGTAGGTTGCCCTTGGTTAGCTACCGTTCCGTAAGGTGGCGCACTCGCGGTACAATCGAACCTGCCGATGAGCTTTTCGCTGCCTCCGCGCGGAGCCGAGATCCTGTTGCTGGCGCTTGTGTTGGGAGCGTCGGTCTATGACGTCCGGTACCGCCGCATCCCCAACTGGCTGACCGTGGGCGGAGTTTTGCTGGGCCTGGTGCTCAATTCGTTCCTTTACCCGACCGGTTCCGGTGCGGTTTTTGGATTCCAGGGGCTCTTTTTTGCCCTCAAGGGCCTGTTCCTGGCCTTTTTCGTCTACGTGCTCCTATACGCGCTGCGCGCCATGGGCGCCGGTGACGTGAAACTGATGGCCGCGGTGGGCGCCGTCGTCGGATGGGAGGACTGGTTCGGGATCTTCATCATCACCGCCCTGGTGGGCGGAATCATGTCGATTATCCTGGTCGTGGCCCGCGGACGCCTGAAGAAGACCCTGTTCAACGTCAGCTTCATCCTCAGCGAGATGAAGAGCGGCCGGCCCGCATATTTGAAGAATGAAGAGTTGGACGTCAAGAGCAAGAAAGCGCTCGGACTGCCGCACGGCGCGGTGATCGCCGTGGGTTGTATCTTTTTCCTGGCCATCAGCGCCCATTACCGCTAGGAGGCGCCCATGCGGGCGGCATTCTTCGCAGGCAACCAACAGTTTGAGACAGGTCCTTGTGTCGCGGTCGAGCCCGGTCCCGGCCAGGTGCAGATCCGCGTCGAGTATTGCGGCATCTGCGGCACCGACCTGCACCTGTTTCATGGCGCCATGGCGCACCGCCTGACGCTGCCTCACGTGATGGGGCACGAGATGTCGGGCGAGATCGCCGCCACGGGTCCCGGCGTCCATGGCTGGAAGCCTGGCGATTGCGTGACGGTACGCCCCCTCGACCCCTGCGGCGTGTGCCCCGCCTGCCGGATGGGCCACAGCCACATCTGCCACAACCTGAAGTTCATCGGCATCGACCGCCCAGGCGCCTTGCAGGGCCTGTGGACCGTCCCGGCGCTCACGCTGCACCGGCTGCCGGACAGCCTCGGGCTGAGGGAAGCCGCCATGGTGGAGCCGATCGCGGTGGCCTGCCACGACGTCCGGTTGAGCGATTTGGTCGCCGGAGAATTCGCCGCGGTCATTGGCGGCGGACCGATTGGAATCCTGATCGCCTTGGTCGCCCAGGCGCGCGGAGCCCGCGTACTGCTCGCCGAGGTGAACGAGTTTCGCGTGCGCCTCGCCCGCGACCTGGGAATCGACGCCGTCAACCCGCGCGAGACCGATCTGGTGGCGTTGGTGAACGACCGGACCGGCGGCGCCGGCGCGGATGTTGTGTTCGAAGTTTCCGGCTCCCGGCCCGGCGCCGAAATGATGACCAGCCTGCCGCGAACCCGCGGGCGTATCGTGGTCGTGGCCATCTTCGGTGAGGCTCCCAAAGTCGATCTCTTCCGCTTCTTCTGGCGCGAGCTGAAGCTCTGCGGAGCGCGTGTGTACGAGCCCGCGGATTTCGAGCAGGCCATCGCGCTCGCCGCGGGAGGCAGGTTGCCGCTCGACCGCCTGATCACCAATGTGCTCCCCCTGGAGCGCATCGAAGACGGCATGCGCCAGATGGAGCGCGGCGGCGATTGCATGAAAATTCTCATCCACTGCACGGACTGACCCTGTGAGCATCCTGGATCGATTCAAGCTGAACGGAAAGACCGCCCTCGTGACCGGCGCCCGCCGCGGCATCGGCAAGGCCATGGCGATCGCGCTGGCCGAAGCGGGCGCGGATATCGTGGCCACCAGCGCCGCCATGGAGCCCGAAGGCAGCGACATAGCGAAACAGATCGCCGCACGCGGACGCCGCGTCTGGTGCCGTGCCTGCGATCTGGCGGACCGCCGGGCGGTCTACGCCTTGATCGCCGAGGTCAAGTCCGGGTGCCCGCCCATCGACATCCTGATCAACAATGGCGGCACGATCCTGCGTACGCCCGCCGCCGAGCACCCGGACGAATACTGGGACAAGGTGATCGAGGTCGATCTCAGCGCGCAGTTTGTCCTGGCCCGCGAATTCGGCCGCGGCATGGTGGAGCGTGGGGCTGGGAAGATCGTGTTTACAGCATCGCTGTTGAGTTTCCAGGGCGGCATCACGGTCCCCGGATACGCCTCGGCCAAGGGCGGCGTGGCCCAGCTCGCCAAGGCCCTGGCCAACGAATGGGCGGGTAAGAATGTCCAGGTGAACGCCATCGCTCCGGGCTATATCGCCACCGACAACACCGAGGCCCTGCGCGCCGACCCGGTGCGCAGTCCGGCGATTCTCGCGCGCATCCCCGCCGGGCGCTGGGGCGACCCGAGCGACCTCGCGGGTGCCGTGGTATTCCTGGCATCCGCCGCGTCGGACTACGTGAGCGGTGAGGTCCTGACCGTCGACGGCGGCTGGATGGGCAGATAGCCTTACGCATTCCGCCGGTGGGAGTATCCTACTAGGAAGCCGCGGAAGGGCTGTGCATGCCAAAAAATATCGTCATTTGCTGCGATGGAACGGCCAACGAGTTTGCCGGGGACCGCACGAACGTAATCAAGTTGTACTATACGCTGGAGCAAAACCCGGCGACGCAAATCGCCTTTTACCATCCCGGACTCGGCACCATGGAGCCGGCCGGCGCGCTGACTACGGTTACGCGAAAAGTCACGCGCGTGCTCGGCATGGCGGTGGGGTACGGGCTTTCGCACGACATCACCGATGCGTACGCATTCCTCATGAATCACTACGAGGACGGGGACAAGGCGTACCTGTTCGGTTTCAGCCGTGGCGCCTACACGGTGCGCTGCGTGTGCTCGCTGCTTTACATGTACGGATTGATCCACGCCGGAAACGATCCGCTGGTGCCTTACGCGGTCCGAATGATGATGGGCATGGACAGGGCCGGGCGCGAGACCGATGCGGCGTATCGCGCCGCCGCGGAAAACTATTTCCGGTTGGCGAATGATTTCAAGACCACGATGTGCCGCAGCGGATGCAAACCACATTTTGTGGGAGTGTGGGACACCGTCAGCTCGGTGGGCTGGAAGGACAATCCGCTCAAGCTGCCGTACACCGCCGACAATCCGGACATCGCCATCGGCCGCCACGCCATCGCGATCGACGAAAAGCGGGCGTTCTTCCGGACAAATCGCTGGGTTCCCTCCCGCGAGCTGGAGGAGCACGGCCCCAAAGACGTGAAGCAGGTGTGGTTCGCGGGCGTGCATAGCGACGTGGGCGGCGGCTACCCGGAAAAAGAGAGCGGCCTCGCCAAGATTGCGCTGGAGTGGATGCTGGAGGAGGCCAAGGCGGCCGGACTTCTGGTCGACCCGGGACGGCAGGCGGAGATCCTGGGCCTGAGCCTCGATAGCAAGTACACCAAGCCGGATCCGGACGGCGGCATGCATGAATCCTTAAAGGGCGCGTGGAAGATTGCGGAGTTCATTCCGAAGCCTCACTACGACTGGAAGACCGGAACGACCCAGATGCAGCAGAACCGCGGCCGCAGGCGGACGATTCCGCCCGGCTCTCTGGTTCACGAATCGGTATTCCAACGGCAGAAAGGGGAATACGCCAAGATCGCGGGCATCCCGGATACCGCCAAGCCGATCGCCACCGTGCGCTATCCGGCGACTGGCGCGCAGACTGCCTAGCGGCCTACTGCCGCGGCGATGTCGCGCGCCACGCCTTCCAGGTCGCGATGCTCCACCAACTGCGCGAAAATGCCTTCGAGAGACGGGGCGTCCATCAGGTCGCGCAGGCGGTCCACGGAGTCAGCGGCCATGATCTTCCCGCGGTAGATGATGATCACCTGTGCGCAGACCTTTTCGACCACTTCCAGCACGTGCGAGATGTAGAGGATCATCTTGCCGCGCCGCGCCAGCTCGTTCAGCAGGTGCTTGAAGAGCAGGGCGCTGGTCACGTCGATCCCGCTGAGGGGCTCGTCCAGGATCAGGACGTCGGGATCGTGCAAGAGCGCCGCGGAGATCAGAACGCGCTGCTTCATCCCCTTGGAGTAGGTGGAGATGGGC
>DATJYW010000384.1:0-7600 GCA_035499435.1 Candidatus Acidiferrales bacterium
CCCCGGCATTGCTCCCTCCACCGACTCACCGCCTTTCACCACCAGGGTTCCGTTCACCAGCACATACGGAATGCCTTCCGAATACTGCGCCGGATTTTCGAACGTGGCCCGATCAATCACCCGCGCCGGATCGAGAACCGTGATGTCCGCGTCGGCTCCCACCGCGATACGGCCCTTGTTCTTGAAGCCCAACCGGTCGGCCGGCATTACGGTCATCTTACGGATCGCGTCCATCAGCGTGAGCGCGTGCAGTTCGCGCACGTAGCGGCCCAGCACCCGCGCATACGTGCCCGCCGCGCGCGGATGTCCCTTGCCATTCTCCAGGATGCCGTCGCTCGCGATCATCACCGTGGGGTCCGCTACTGCCAGGTGCACAATCTCCTCCGGAATCGAGTGAACCGCCACCATCCCGCCCTGCCTGCGATAGATCGCGAACGACTCGGCGGTGAGCCGCTCGCCCGTCAGCGCCCACTGCAGGTCGCCGTAGCTGATTCCGCCTTGCCGCCCCTGCCAGCCTTCGTCGAACACGGCCGAGCTGATATCGGTCATGCCGGCGGTGTAAGGATACATCTCGGTGGTCACATCCAAGCCGTGCCGGCGCGCGCCCTCGATCATCTTCAGACACAGGCCCGTCTCGCGCAGCCCCATGCTGGTGATGTGGACCACGTGCAGCGAGGCGCCCGTGGCGGCGGCGTCCGCAATCACCTCCTGCAGCGCGTCCACGACTCCCGGTTCCACAGGCCCGCCGTTGCGCATGTGAACGTAGACCGTAGCCTTCCGCTCAGCCGCCAGGCGGAATAGATCGAGGACCTCTTCACGGGTGGCCCCCGGCACATAAGCGATGCCCAAACCGATGCCGAGCGCACCATCGTCCAGACCCTTCCGGACCAGATCCAGGACCTGCCGGCGCTGCTCCGGCGTAGCCACGCCCTTGGCCGCGTCACGTGGCAGTAGTTTGCCGCTGTCGTGCATCACGGCCATGCGTGCCGGAATGTGCCCCGAGGTAGCGCCGAAGTTGACCGCGGCCTTGCCCTCCCGCACCGAATACCACTCGGCAACGGGCGACACACCCACTTCCAGTTCGAGCGCGGTAGTCACGCCATCGCGTGCCTTGAAGCCGTAGTTCTCCGGCGTCTGCCCGTGCGAATGCAGATCGATGAAACCCGGCGCCACCACCAGGCCGGTCGCATCAATCACCGTGCGGCCCTGCAATGCCACCTCGGAAACCGAGGCGATCCTGCCGCCGCTGATGCCGACATGCCGCACGCCGTCCAGGCCCGAAGCCGGGTCCATCACCCTGCCGTTGGCGACCACGATATCGAACTGCTGCGCCTGCGCGGCCAACGGCATGAGCAGCACGCAGCCAAGTATTATCCGGAAGGACATCGTTGTCTATCGGCTCACCAGCACGGCGCGGAAACGGACTTTGTTGCTGATCATCCGCTCATAGCCCTTCGCGGCATCCTCCAGCGCGAACTCTTCGATCATGGGGCGGATGCCGGTCAAGGCGCAGAAATTCATGGTGTCTTCGGAATCCTTTGAGGAGCCGGAGGACCAGCCCTTGAGTGACCGCTGGTTCGTGATCAACTGCACGGGCGAGACAGCCATCGGCTCAAAGCTACCCGCAATGGTCAGCAGCGTGCCATTCAGCCCGAGGCCGTCGACCAGCGCCGAAATCGCTTTGCCGCTGGGCGCCGTCGCTACGATCACCTTGGCCCCCCCCATTTTGTTCAATTCTTCGGCCGCGTTCACGGTGTCCGTATCAAGATAGCGGTGCGCGCCCAACCGCAGCGCCAGTTCCACCTTGTCCTTACCTCTGGAGACGGCCACCACGTGAAAGCCGGAGTGCCGTGCGAACTGTATCGCAAGGTGCCCTAGGCCGCCCACGCCGAGCACCGCCACCAGGTCGCCCGGCATCGCGTCGGTGTGCCGCAGCGAGTTGTACGTCGTCACGCCGGCGCACAGCAACGGACCGGCCTCCGCGAAGCTCAGCGCATCGGGAATGCGGGCCAGGCCTTTCACCGAGGTAACCATGTACTGCTGGTAGCCGCCATCGAAGGCGAATCCGGTGATTTGCAGGCGCGCGCACAAGGCGAATAGTCCGCGCCGGCAGGCTTCGCACACGCCGCAGTTATCGCCGTGCCAGCCCACACCGACGCGGTCGCCAACCGCCCATCCTTCCACGCCCGCGCCTAAGGCATCTACGACGCCCGCGACCTCGTGTCCCGTCACCCGCGGATACTGCACGCCGGGCCATTGTCCCTCCTTCACGAATTGATCGCTGTGGCAGACGCCACATGCAGCCACCTTCAGACGCACTTGCCCTGGACCGGGGTCGAGCACCGGTCGTTCGACGACCCTAAAATCGGCGCCGGGCTTTTCGATAGTAACGGCCTTCATTTGTGATCTCCTCAGAGAATTGATGCGCCACGGGCCTTAACGGATGTCTTCGAGCACCCGCCGTTCTTTGGACACCGCTTTCCGGCAGCGCCACATACCCGAGCGCCGCGGCCTGGCGTTGGCCCGACATCAGCATCCACTCGAGGAAGTCGCGCACGGCCTGCCGCTTCGCCGGGTCTTCGATACGTGCAGGCACGAGCAGGTAAGTGAATGCCGCGATCGGGTACGCCCCGGCATCCGGCGCATTGGTGATCGAGACACGCAAGTCGGCCGGCAGATCGGCCGGCACGGCTTTGGCGATGCTCTCCAGGTTGGCTTGTACGTACCGGCCTGCCTGATTGCGCACCGCGCCATACGCCAGGCGATTCTCCACGGCGTAAATGTACTCGACGTAACCAATCGAACCGGGGGTCTCCGCGACCTTTTTGACCACGCCTTCGTTACCTTCGGCGCTTGCGCCGGCGGGCCATGCGACGCGGGTGCCGGAGCCTGCCGAGGCCCGCCATTCCGGGCTGACCTTGGCCAGGTAGTCGGTCCATACATAGGTTGTGCCGCTGCCATCGCCGCGATGTACGACGGCGATCTCGCGGTCCGGCATCTGCAGGCCGCGATTGGCGGCGCGCAGCGCCGGGTCGTTCCACTTGCGAATCCGGCCGAGAAATATCTGCGCCAGCGCCTCCGGCGTGAATTGCAGGTCGCGGGCAATGGACGGAAGGTTGTAGATGGGCACCACCGCGCCCAGCACGCTCGGAAAATGGCGTACGGCGCCGTTGAATTCGGCAAGCTGGCGGTCGCTCAAGGCCATGTCGGATGCGGCGAAATCCACAGCGCCCTCCCGCAACATGCGGATGCCGGCCTCCGAACCCAGTGCCTGGTATTGAATCTTCACCTCGGCGTGGCGCACGGAAAACGCCTCGAACCATTTAGCATAGATGGGGTAGGGGAAGGTGGCCCCCGCGGCCTTCAGTTCGGCGGCATGAGCTGGCATGGGCGCACACCACAGCACCAGGCCGCACGCGGCCGGCAGGGCGATTCTCATTTCAGACTTTCCACCAGCTTGCGAGCGATCTGCCCGCCCAGGTTACGGCCGATCTCCTCCGGTCCGCGCCGGTTGGGGGTTGCCAGGTACGACCACAGCGTTTCGTTTTGGGGCCCTTTGAGATCGACGGAAAGATACCCGCCGTAGATGGCTTGCGCGCCGCTGACTTCCCGCATCCGCGGGTTGAGGCTATAGTAGCCGCGTATCCAGGTCTCGCCGGTGCCGCTCAGCACGGCGTCCGCGTCGCCTGGCGATGCGGCCACACTCACAGTGTGGTACTTATGCAATTCCGCGATCAGGTCCTCGCGCAGCTTGTCCGCGCCCGGTTTGGCGGGGAAAGGCTCCACGTAGATGCGCTTCACGGCGGCCAGCCTGGCTGCGCTCTGGCCGGCGGCAGCCATGCAACTACCCAGGCACAAAGCTGCTATCATCCACCTCAAGAGGCTCCCGGTGCGCGATCCCAAAGTCTGAGTATAGTGGCCGAACTGCGAGCAGGGGCGCCGCGCAACCCGAATTCTCCAACTTGCAATAAAATCGTAACCTTGCCGTGATCCTGGTGCCAAAGAATGGGCATTTGCGACCCGTCGTTCTCGCCGCCGTTCTGCTGATCGCGGGCTCGCCGGTCGCACGGCCGCAAACGCCGCCGCCTGCGGCTCCCGAGCCATCCAACGAGGGCGACTTCGCCTGGCTGGACCGCTTTTGGATCTCGGGCCAGATCAATGCGATCACGCAATACCATCCGGCATTCCACGCTGACTACTCGGGTCCCAACAGCTTGCAGCCAGAAGCCGAATGGGCAAGTTCGCGTTTGCTGACGTTGTACACCGGGTTCCGGCTTTTCCGGAACACCGAGATTCTGTTCGACCTGGAAAGCGCCGGCGGGACCGGCCTGAGCAATGCGCTTGGCTTGGCTGGGTTCACCAACCTGGATGTGGTCCGCAATCCCTCCCTGTCGCAAGCGCCCTACGTGTCGCGCGTGATGCTCCACCAGACGATTCCACTGAGCCATGAGTATATTGATGCGGTTAAAGGCCCAATGGGGCTGGCTACGCGGGTGCCGGCGCGGCGCCTGGAAATCCGCCTCGGCAAGATGAGCACGGTGGACTTCTTCGACCTGAACGGCATTGGCGGTGACAGTCATCTGCAATTCATGAACTGGGCGGCCGACAACAACGCCGCCTACGACTACGCCGCCGATACGCGCGGCTACACCTACGGGATGGTGGCGGAATTCTTCGCCAAGACGTGGGCCATGCGGTGCGGCGAGATGCTGATGCCGACAGTCGCCAACGGCATTAAGCTCGATTGGAACCTGGCGCGCGCGCGCGGGGAGAACTTCGAGATTGAATTTCATCCGTCCGCCTTTCCGAAACGGCAATCCACGATCCGCCTGCTCTCGTTTCTCAACCACGCCAACATGGGCAAGTACCGGGATGCGATTAATGGCTATCTGTCGGGCAAGGACCCCACGCCGGATATCACCGCATACCGACAGCAAGGCCGCAAGAAGTATGGTTTCGGGTTGAACCTGGAGCAGGAACTGAGCAGCATTTTCCGCGGGTACATGCGGCTGGGCTGGAACGATGGGCGCAACGAATCGTTTGCTTACACCGAATGCGATCGGGCGTTTTCCATTGGCACGGATGTGAACGGGCGTGCGTGGAAGCGCAGACGGGACAAGGCGGCGGTTGCGGTTCTGGTGGGTGGCATTTCCGGGGACCACCGCCGGTACCTGGCGCTGGGCGGCCAGGGATTCATTTTGGGCGATGGCGCGCTCAATTACGGACTGGAGACGATCGTTGAAGCTTACTACAACATGCATATCTGGCGGAGCATTTATGTAGCCGCGGATGTGCAGCGGATCTGGAATCCAGGGTACAACCGCGACCGGGGTCCGGTGATTGTGCCAAGCTTCCGCGTGCATTTCGAAGATAACGTGCCATTTGTAAGGGGAGACACTGCGGGACACTAAGGTCTCAATCACGTTATCGGCGGTCGCTAACGTCCACCAACCTCACCGCCCTACCAGCGCATTAAAAAACAGCTTAAACGTCAAATAACTCTGCGCCCGGTACTGCGGCCGCACCCCAAACAGAATCACGTGCCCCCCAGCCGCGCAACCACTACCGCCGCCTTCCCTGCGAGCCGCTTCTCCCCCAGCAGCCACCCCGATGCCAGCAGGTTCGCCTTCGGATACCGCACCGGCGCCGCCTCACCCGTGTCCCACGCCGGGCTGCGCTCCACCCAGATCGCGATCTCCTGGGGTACCCCTGGCGCCAGCGGATGATGCACATCCACCCGCGCGCTCAGCAGCGAGCCCGGCGCGTAAAGCTCGCTCTCCGCGATCCCCTGCGTCACATTGCGTGCCGCCACCCCGTGAGCTGAAGCCCGCGTCTCCTACCTGTTTTGAAATCTGAAGTTTGCGGAACACGCCGGCCGGGGTTGTTTCACGCCTCGATTCTCAGTGGGGGTGGTTCTCGCGCGCCGATGCATTTTTGGGAACAGCTTGGGCTTGTGGCCAGTGGGCGGCAAGGAAAAACGGTCTGTGGCAGGGCTGAAGCGGCGATTCCGGGCAGCCGGTCCAGCTCGTTCACGCCCACATTGCGAGATCGGCATTTCACAGGAGGTATTTGCAAGCTTCCCACAACCGGACTTAACTGGGGCGCATCGACTGGCTGCCCATCCGCGGGTCGGGCGGGAGAAGTCCAAGTTGAGTTGATTCCAGGTGGCTGTTGTCCGACGAGTGTCCTCGCGAGGCCGGACAAATCCGCCGTGGCGGAGGGCCAGGACAACTCAACAGCGTGACTCTGGCTTCACGTTACGTTCTTACTTTAGACTCGTCAGAAGAATTCATGGGCAAGCTCAGGTTCCGGTAGTTTTCCAAGTGAATGATAGAGCGCGAGTTCCAGGATGGGGAAGGTCCGAAAGCCGTAGGATTTTCTCATGGTTACTTTGGCTTTGTTGTTCATCCCCTCGACGACGCCGCTGGAGAACTCCTTTTTGGCCTTGAAGTAGTTCAGGATCAGGGCACGATGTTTGCGTAGGGTGCGGGCGATTTTCTTCATGGGTTCGATGCGGCTGCGCATGGTTTGGGAGCCCCAGAAGTCGAGAAACATGCCCGCCCAGGTAGGCGAATCATATTCCCACAGCTGCTGGAAATCTTCCTGGAGGAGATCGGCGCGTACAGTCCGCAGGTTGTAGCGCAGCAGATCGCGGAGGCGAAACTTCTGCTGCGGGGTGAGGTTGTCTTTGCGCTTGAGAACGCACCCACGGGTTCTCTTCAACAGCGGCTCGTGACCAGCGCGGGCCATTTCCCGGGCCTCGGCAGCCCGAACCTCGTCTAAGGCCTTGTTCATATTGGCGACGATGTGGAAGCGATCCAAGATATGCAGGGCCTGCGAACATTTTTCGCGGATCACATCCAGGTACGGTGGCCACATGTCGGAGCAGACGAATTCAATCTGCGACGCCAGTTTTTCTCCGATGACGGAGAAGAAACCCTGCAAGCTCTCGATGGTCCGCTCCTTGCCGACCCACAGCAAACGGGTGATACCCTGATCAATCTGATAGACCAGCGTCAAATATTTGTGACCCTTGGCGTATTGGATTTCATCCACCCCGATGGCGCGGACCGATTCCAGTTTGGGATGCTCCAGGCCGAAGTGGACCACATACTCGACGGCATCACGGACCCGATCCCAGGAAGTGCGAAATGCCGCGGCGGTTTCTTTCCAAGAGAGTTTGCGAGCCCAGCGAGCCAGGAACAGCATAGGAGCCTTGGTGGACTGATATTTGCCATCGCCCCACGGGACCTGCTCCACGACCACGCCGCAGCGGCGGCAGTTGACGCGCCGCATCCGGTACAGAAAGAACCCCCAAAAACCCCACAGAGGAATGAACTCGAAACGCCGCTCCGGGAGATGATCGTAACCCGGTGCCGGTTTTTGGCACCCCGAGCAGATGGCGGCGGAACCCTCACGTGGGCGGACCGCAATCTCGATGGTTTTCTTGTCGGGGCCAAATCGAGCATACCGGTAAACGAATCGCGGAAAGTGATAGCACTGGTTTAAAATCGTGATCAGTTCCATGGCGCGGGCGATTTTCAAGAAGAAGACCTCCAGCGTAAACCACGTTACGAAACCGGCGATTGCAATCGAGGTT
>DATJYW010000385.1:0-4877 GCA_035499435.1 Candidatus Acidiferrales bacterium
ATGCGCGCGCGGAATCTCGAGCAGGTTCTCGATCTGCGGATTCCAGGATTCGATGCGGTCTTCCAGATCGATGGTCAGCACGCCGATGCGCAGCGATTCCACGATGTTTTCGCTGAAATCCTTCAGCCGCTCGATCTGCAGTGCCTTCTGTTCGAGCGATTGATACAGCCGCGCGTTTTCGACCGCGATGGCCACGTAGCCGGCGATGGTCGAAAGCAGCTCCAGGTCGTCGCTCGAAAGGTAATCTCCGTCCACTGTCTTGCCGAGTCCGATGATTGCCGGCGTGTGGTCGTGGAACCGGCAGGCGATGAAGTAGTTCAGGCCGAGACTGTCGATTGTGCGCCGCGCTGGTTCCGTTTCGTCCGCGGCGGCTTTCGCCGATTCGAAAAACAGGCAGCCGCCCTGCAATCCCGGCCGCGCCGGATCGAGAAAGCTCAGGTCGAGCGAACCTTCCGGATGAAGGCCCATCGAGCGCGTAAGCAGGAAGCGCCCCGGATTCGCCGGGTCCTCCAGGAACACCGCCAGGCGGTCCACCAGCAGCGTCTGCGAAATGCGATCGAGCACGGATCCAAGCAGCGGCTCGAGCCGCACTTCGTTCGCCAGCGTGCGGCCGAATTCGATGAGCGTCCGCCGGTAGTCCAGCCGGTCGCGATAGAAAAAGTGATCGAGCCGCGCCTGCACCCAATCTCGCAGCGGCTGGATCAGGAACGCCGCGGCCACGATGGCGATCACCGCGCCCGCCGGCCCGGCCGTGAAAGTCGAGTGCGTGATCTCGCCGATCAGCGCCAAAGTGGAGAAATAGATCGCCACCACCGCGCCGGTCGCGAACGTGTACGCCAGCCCGCGCTTGAAGATGATGTCCACGTCCATCAGCCGGTAGCGGATGATGGCGTAACCGAAGCTCAGCGGAATCAGCGCCAGCGAGAACACCGAGAACTTCATCCACGATTGCGGCACCGTGCTGGCGAACCGCGGCAGGATGTACAGCAGCAGGAACGGCAGGATCCCGGCCAGCGCTCCGCCGGTTACCCACTTCAACTGCTGCCGCAGAATGCCGCTCGGCGCGCGCAAGTAGCTGCCCAGGAAGATTCCCGCCGCGAGCAGGAAATAGAGGCCCAGGTAGCCGAGCTCGATGGTGTCCAGCATCTCGCGGCTGCTGATTGCCGGCAGAAAATCGAGCGAGGCAGTGGCCACCGAGATGTGCACCATCAGCAGAACGAGCGGAACGATGTAGACGCCCAGCAGCTTGGTCCACAGCGCGCGCTGCCGCGACGGGAATACCAGCGCGAAATGCACCAGCAGCGCCGGCTGCAGCAGCAGCGCCACCACGTTGCCCCAGTAAATCGTCCAATCGAACGAATTCAGCTTGCCGCTGTAGTGGAAGCTGTAGAGAACGAACGAGACGAGGCAGAAAACGTAGAAGTGAATGGCGCGCGGCGCGTTCCATCGCTTGGCGAAAATGAAAAGCCCGATGAAGAGATAGAGCAGCGCCGTGATGCGCAGGTAATTCTCGATCTCAAACGGGTTTTCCTGCGGCGCGGTGACCAGCGGCACCTCGAACGACTCGCCGCCGCGGCGAATCTTGTACTTCACCTCGGTCCACGGCCCGGCGCGGAAGATCAGCTTGGTGACGTCCACGGCGCGCCGGATCGGCGTGGCCCGAACCGCCTCGACGTAGTCGCCCTGCTCGATGCCGGCCCGCTCGCCCGGCGAGCCCGGAGCCACGTGCCAGGCCATCACGCCGGCGGCCGTATCCTCCCAGGTGACGCCGTCGTCCGGAACGATGTAGCGGGAGCGCTGCTGAAAATTCAGGACGGCAAAGATCACCGCCGCAAGCGTGACGAGCGCTAGGGTGACAGCCCCAAGACGTAATCGAAGACGGTCTTCCAATCCAACCACCCGTACCCAACCCTGCTGCGTTTGCCATTCTACGCCAGCACGCAGACTTCCAGCAGTTCATTAATTGTAGATGCCGTAAGTCCCTAATTTGGCTGCATGTTACCCTGCATTCACAATCCTTCTGGGATCGGGGATTCTATTTGTGGAAGGCTGTTTCCAATTCTGGGAACTAGAATTGCAGGCTCAAACCACCGCGGAAATACCGGTATGAGGGCACAAGAACCACCGAACCATCGCTCGTCGAAATCGGCACATACCCCTGCGCCAGCAGATTGCCCATGTCGGCCTGCACTTCCATGCGCCCCGAGAAAACGTAGGGGACCGGCTGCCGAATCTCCAGGCTGAGGTAGGGATCGATGTGATAGAGCGACTCGCCGTAGGGGTCCTGGCGCGAAACCGCCGGGCCGCTCAGCCACTTGTAGCTCGTGGTGAGCTTGGTACGCAGCCGCGGAACGGTGGTCGTCAGCGCGGCTGCCGCGCTCTGCCGGTAGCGGGTGGCCAATTCCTCCCGCAGATCGCCCGAGACCACGCCGTTGGGCGCCAAGGCCCCGGCGTAAGCGTAGACGACGGTCGTGGTGAGGTTGTTGGTGATCTTGTCGCGGAAGACCAGCCGCGCGCCGGCCGAACTGGTTGAGCCGCCGTCATACGCAAACGCGTCGGAGAAGTAATCCTGCAGAAAGTCCGGGCTGCCCATGCCGCCGCGGCCGATCACCGCCGTGTGCGAGGAAAGATCGTGAAACACCGAAGCGATCAGTTCGGCGCGTGCGTTCAGGGCGTGATCGATGGCCAGCTCCTCATGCAGGCCGTCGGCCAGCACCGGCCGCCCGCCGCGGATCAGAAGCGTGGGATACGCGTCCAGCGTGTCCAGCGCCGACTGCAGCGAGTCCGCCGACCTCGAGGGCTCCTGCCACGGATGCGTGGCCGCAAACGCGGAAATCTGCCACGCGGGCGAAAGCTGCCAGGCCAGTTCGGCCCGCGGCCGCAGCGAGGTGGTGGTGCCGTTGAAGCCGGCTACCACCAGGTCCGCTCCGTAGCGGACGCTCAGTTTGTCTCCCACAGCCAAAGCGTCTTCGTGCGAAAGCCGCATCCCGCGGAACATCGGTCCCGCCGGACCGAGGCGCGACTCGCGCACCAACACGGTCGTAATCGGCCCGGCGCCGATCGTGCCCGTCGGCAGCCATTCAGCCGCGATGCTACCCGCCGATGCGCCATCCTCTTCGCTATACTCGCCCGCCATCACCAGGCGCGCCTCGCCGCCGAGGCCCAAATCGTACGCGAAGGCTGTCCCGGGAGAATCCGAGAGCGCGCCAATGGAACCCGGATGATCCGCGCCCGACTGCAGCTCGAGCCGCGCGCGGAGCTTCTGCGCACCCGAGGTGTCGCTCGAATACGTCAGCCCGCCCGAGCCATTCGCTGCGGAGTCGTCCTGCCAGCGCAACACCGGCCGCGTGGCGGCGGAGGATCGCAGTACCCAGGTCCAATCGTCGGCATTCACCGGCTGGTCGGCGCCGCGCCGCATCTTCTCAAACGACGAGAACACCGTCCCGAGCACGATCTGCAGCAGCGTGCCGTGTTCCGCATCCACTTCCACGTGCTGCTCCATCGCGGGCAGATAGCCGGCCAGGGTCACCCGCACGGAATAGAGGCCCACGGGAAGCGGCGCGGTGGCAAAGCGGCCACGGTCGTTGGTGCGAAGCTCGAGGGGGGATCCGCTGTTCAGCCGCTCCGACGAAACCACAACGGCCGCGCCCATCTGCGGGGTTCCGGCGGGATCCACAACCACGCCGGAGATCCGGCTGGCGCCGTTCGGCGAGCCCGCCAGCGGCAGAGCCAGCAGGCACACCACGCATCCGAGGCCCAGAACGCGAATCGCTCGGAGATTCAACTGCTCCACCTCCCTTACGGGTTGGCTCCCGGTGCGGGTGCAGGCGCGGGGGCGGCTGCCGGCGTTCCCGCTGGAGGAGCGGGGGCCGGTTTTACCGTGAAGTCCGTTGTCGGCGTAATCGTCTGTTTCGAGAGGTTATCGGTGATCGCCACGGCAAGCTGATATTTGCCCGGCGGCAAAGACCCCAAGGTGATGCGGCTCTCCAGGGTCATTTCCTCGCCATGCTGCGGCACTTTGTCGGGCGGGAGGTTGAAGGTCAGCAGGGGTTTGCTGTCTTTGTCCTTCATCACGCGGTATTCCACCGAAGCATCGGCCTTGTGCGTCTTGTCGTCGACCTTCAGGTTATAGACTTGGAGGAAGATCCCCATGCTGTCGGCGGCCGAAAAGGTTTGGTCCATCCGGGGCCGCACCTTCACGTCGCCGAGGACGAACTGGCCCAGGCCGATATCCTGCGTCGAAACGCGCTGGATGTCGTCGGCCAGGATCAGCGAGCTCGAGCTCAGCTCGTCATCCTGGAAGCGAGGAACCGCCAGGCGCGTGTTCACCACGCCCACGTTTCCGCTGTTCACGTCCTTCACCACCACATCCAGGCGATACAGCCCGGGGCTCAGCGGCACGGCCTTCTGATAGATTCGCGACGTGCCCAGCGATTTCTGCAGCAGCGCCGCGGGATAATCGGCGCGCAGCGTGTCCTCGAACGTCTGCACGATCCGCCCGCTCAAAGTGGTGATTCGCGCGAAGACGTTGATCTGCGCCGAATCCACGCTGTCCTTCTCCATGTACTGCAGCTGCTTCACCGGGATCTGCACGGTGATCGGCACCAGCACGGTGTCCGACGTGATCCGCAGGAAATCGAACCGGTAGTCGAACTTCACCTGGTCGCGCACCAATCGGCCGGTGGAAATCGCCTCCAGGTCCTTGAACTTCACCGGAGGCGGCCTCATGATGCTGGCCATCAGTTCCAGGCGGCTGAACTCGTTGTCGTTCGCGTTCTGCATGTTGGCGCCCGACTCGTTCCACGCCACGTGCGTGCCGTCGGTATTCGAAAAGCGCTGCGCTTTGCTGGCCAGCCCCATCGACTCGAACATGGTCA
>DATJYW010000386.1:0-7052 GCA_035499435.1 Candidatus Acidiferrales bacterium
GCGGCCTTCCTGGGCCTCCAGCGTGAGGACGGGCAGGAAACTGACCGCGATCACGAGCAGCGCAAAGAAGCTCGGGCCGCCGACCTCTTTCACGGCGTTGACGATGGCGCGCTGGTAATCCCAGGCGGTCCACTCGGGCGAGGCGCTCTCCAGCTTCTTGTGGGTCTGCTCGACCACTACGATGGCGGCGTCGACCATGGCGCCCATCGCGATGGCGATGCCGCCGAGCGACATGATATTGGCGGTCATTCCCATGGCGTGCATGGGCACAAAAGAGATGAGGACCGCGAGCGGGATGGTCACGATGGGGATGGCGGCGCTGGGGAAGTGCCAGAGGAAGATCAGGATCACCAGCGCGACGACGATCAGCTCCTCGGTGACCGTGCGCTTCAGGTTGTCGATGGACCTGAGGATTAGCTCGGAGCGGTCGTAGGCGGTGATCAGCTTGACGCCGGGCGGCAGGCCGGGCTCGATCTCCTTGAGTTTGGCCTTGACGCGCTCGATGACGCGCAGCGCGTTTTCGCCCTGCCGCATGACCACGATGCCGCTGACGACCTCGCCCCGTCCGTCGAGGTCGGCAACGCCGCGCCGCATGTCGGGGCCGAGCGAGACCGCGCCCACATCGCGCACCAGGACGGGCACGCCGGAAGCGCTGACCGCCAGCGGGAGGCTCTCGAGATCGGCGGTGGATTGCGCATAGCCGCGTCCGCGCACCATGTATTCGCGGCCGGTGAACTCGACGAGGCGTCCGCCGACGTCGTTGTTGCCGGCGCGCACGGCAGCAACGACCTTGGAGATGGGCACACCATAGGCGGCCAGGCGGTTGGGGTCTACCGTGACCTGGTACTGGCGGACGAAGCCGCCGAGCGGCGCGACCTCGGCCACTCCGGGCACGGATTGCAGTGGGTAGCGCAGGAACCAGTCCTGTGTGCTGCGCAGCGCCGCGAGCGAGTGGCCCTCGCCCACCAGCGCATATTGGAAGACCCAGCCGACGCCAGTGGCATCCGGACCGAGCTCGGTCTGCACGTCCTTGGGAAGGCGGGGCAGGATCTTGGAGAGGTACTCGAGGGTGCGGGAGCGCGCCCAGTAAATGTCGGTGCCTTCGTCGAAGATGATGTAGACGTAGGAATAACCGAAATCGGAGAAGCCGCGGACGTCTTTCACCTTGGGTGCGCCCAGCATCGAGCTGACGATAGGGTAGGTGACTTGGCCTTCGATGATGTCGGGGCTGCGGTCCCAGCGGGAGTAAACGATGACCTGGGTATCGCTGAGGTCGGGGATGGCGTCGAGCGGGATGTTGTGCATCGACCACCAGCCGGCGGCCGCCGCCGCGC
Organism: Candidatus Acidiferrales bacterium; assembly: GCA_035499435.1. Classification (GTDB taxonomy): domain Bacteria; phylum Acidobacteriota; class Terriglobia; order Bryobacterales; family Bryobacteraceae; genus Solibacter. Next base: position 1,335 of record DATJYW010000386.1, read on the forward strand.
CTACCAACAGAAAGACCAGGAAACGGTTGCGGGCGGAGAATTCGATGATGCGCTCGATCATTTCTTCGCCTCGCCATGCTGGAGCTGGCTTTCGGAATCCAGCAGGAAGTTGCCGGAGACGACGATGCGCTCGCCGGGTTTCAGGCCGCCGACGATCTCGGTCCGGCCGTCGGTCTGCGCGCCGATCCTGACTTCGCGGGGCTCGAAAAAGCCGTTGCCGCGGACGAAGACCTGGTCGATCCAGCCATCGACCTTGCTGTGCACCTTGGCGATGCGCGTCTCGTCGAGCGTGACGCGCGCCACCGCACGGATGGAGTCACGGGTGGTCTCGTACTCGGCGGTGCCGTACTCGACACCGATGCGCTGCTGCTTTTCGGATGTGATCTGCACCGAGCCTTCGGGAAGCTTGTTGGCGCGCCGTTCGTACCGGGCTTCCTCGCCGGGAACCACGGGGACGAGCTTCATGCCGCAGACGGGGGCGGCTCCCGGCTTGTCGCTCTTGTACCAGGGATGCATGGGATCCACCCAGTAGAGCGGCTTTGGCGCGGCAGGCGCGGGCTTCAGATACCAGCGCCCGTAGCCGTATCCGCCGGTGAACGCGGCGGCGGCCAACACCAGGGCGCCCAGCGTCTTCATAACGATACTCCTGTGAGCTCTTCCAGCCTGGCCAGCGCCAGGTGAAATTGCATGATCTCCTCGTGGTACATGAGCTCGCTCTCCACCACGCTCATGAAATTCGTGAACACGCTGAGAAAATCCAGCGTGCCCGTTTCGTAACCGGCCATGGACGATTCCAGCGTCAGTTGCGTGCCCGGCATGACCGACTTCTGGTAGAGGTCGATGAGGCGGCGCGCGTTGTGGCGATAGTGTACTGTTCCCGGATTTGGGCCTGGATGGCGAGGTCGGTGGCTTCGTAGTTGTGGCGCGCCTCGGCAGTGCGGTAGGCCTGCTCGGTGATCTCCGCGTTCTGCTTGCTCCAGAAGTGCGTGGGTACCTTGAAATCCACTCGGAACTGCCACATCGGCGGTAAGCCGCCCTGGTTGAAATAGCCGCCGGAGAGCGTGTAGTCCGGGTAGGCGCTCCTGCGCGCGAGGTTGGCGGCCAGTTCGCCGCGCTCCACCATCTTCTGCTCGCGCGCCAGCCGGGGAGCGTCTTTTCGCGCGTGGGCCAACAGGTCGTCCAGGGTAGCGGTGAGCTCTCCGGGCGGAATATCGTCAGGCACCTCGATCAGCCCGCTGGGCGGCCGGTTGAGGAGCTGATTGATCTCGATTTCTTTGCTCTCGCGCTCCTGCCGGTAGCGCAGGAGTTGGGCTTCGAAAATGGCGTATTGCGTCTGGGCTTTGAAGACGTCCTGCTGCGCGGCGCGGCCCACACTGTAGCGCGCCTCCGAAATGCGGAGGATATTTTGCAGCAGCTCCTGGTAGCACTGGACGGCTTCTTTACGATCATTTACCAGCCACGCCGCCGGTGCGGTTTCCCACGTTATCGGAATGCATCACAGAAACTAATTCTTCAATCTCGGTAATTACCTATAGAGGCGGAATAATCGCGTGCACGCCAACACGGGAGTGTTCTGGCTGGTCTTATTTGCCGGGTCTTGGCTTCACGCGCAGCCCAACATACTAACGGCCAACGGAAGCAACGATCGAACCAACGCCAATTTACAGGAGGTTCAGCTTTCACCTGCCACGGTTAACGCCACGAACTTTGGGAAAGTAGGGGAATTTCCGGTCGATGGCCAGGTTTACGCACAGCCTCTCTATGTGAGCGGCCTCTCGATCGCCGGCGAGCTGCACAATGTCCTGTTTGTTGCCACCATGCACAATAGCATCTACGCATTTGACGCCGATTCGATGGTGCCAAGAGTGCTGTGGCAGCTTAACCTGGGCCCTTCGGTTCCGGCCAACCTGCTGTTCAGCTACGGCGATATCGGCGTAGAGATCGGGATCCTGGGCACCCCCACGATCGATCTCGGGCGCGGCGTAATCTATGCAGTATCGGATACTGTGCGAAATGGCGCGCCGGTCTTCTATCTCCATGCGCTCGATCTGACTTCGGGCAGCGAGATGCTCGGTGGGCCCACTTCCATCAGCGGCGCGGTACAGGGTTCCGGATCTGGTGCTTCCGCGAACGGCACGGTACCGTTCGATCCCCAACAGCACATCCAGCGGCCGGGGCTGCTGCTCGCTAACAATGCCATCTATATCGCGTTCGGATCTCACGAGGACAAGCCGCCATACCACGGATGGCTGATGTCCTATGACGCCGGTAACATCGCGCAGCAACTTGGCATTTACATGAGCACGCCCAACGGTGACGGCGGCGCGTTCTGGCAATCGGGCCGCGGTCCCGCGTCCGACGACGGGGGCAATATTTACGCCATTACGGGCAACGGCGATTACGATAACATCCAGAATTTCGGCCAGAGCTTTCTGAAGCTCTCGGGCGCCTCCGCGGCACGCATTGGAAGTTTCACGATGGCCAACTGGAAATCGTTCTCGGACGCCGACGTGGACATCGCGGCCGGTCCGGCGCTGATTCCTGGCACGCACACAGTGCTGGGCGCAGACAAGGACGGCTTCCTCTACATCCTCGACGGAGATGCCATGGAGAACGCCGCGTCCCCGAGCCCCAACGCATTTCATGTGTTCACCGCATCGGGTGATTCGGTCTTCAACTTCGCTGTCTGGGGCCGGCCGGAAAGCACCAATATCTACATTCAAGGCCACGGAGAGCCGGTAAAGTGCTTCCAGATCACTCCCGCCGGGTTCAACTCCGTACCCGGGTCGGTAGGCAGCCAGGTCGATCCGTACGAGAGGATCGGGATGACCCTTTCGGCCAACGGCGCCATCGACGGAACGGGCATCCTCTGGGAAACTACCGGCAACTACAACAACATCGACTTATCGGGAACCCTTCATGCGTACGACGCGTCTAACTTGGCATCGGAGCTGTGGAACAGCGGCATGAACCCCGGAGATACCATGGGGCCGATCGTGAAGTTCGCCGAACCCACAGTCGCCAACGGGAGGGTCTATGTGCCCACCCTCGCCGGTCGGATTATGGTATACGGGCTGTTCAACTCTCCGGTTGAAGCCCCGGGGCAACCGTCGATCGATTCTGTCATGGATGCCGCCGCCTACTCCCCGGTCGCGGTGTCCCCGGGCGAAGTAGTCGCAATTTTCGGATCGAACCTGGGTCCCACAAGCCCCGCCGGCATGCAACTGGATCCTTCCGGAAATGTGGCCACCAGCCTGTCCAATACCGAGGTGCTGTTCGACGGCACGCCTGCGCCGATGGTGTGGGCCAGTGCCACGCAGGTGAACGCAGTGGTTCCGTTCGGCGTGCAAGCGCCGGCGACGCAGGTGCAGGTGCAGTATCAGAACCAGGTATCCGGGACATTTTCGATGCCGGTCGCGCCTGCCGCTCCGGGTATCTTCTCCGCCGACGGAACGGGCAACGGCCAGGGCGCGATTTTGAACCAGGACGGCACGGTTAACTCGGGTGATCGCCCGGCGCCCGCCGGCTCGGTGGTGGCGCTCTTCGCCACCGGTGCAGGACGGTTTTCGCCTCCCGGGATTGACGGGAGCGTGGTGAGCCCGGACAATCTGCCGGTACCGGTGTTGCCCGTGTCCGTGCAGATTGGGGGGGCGGAAGCCGCCGTCTTATATGCCGGCGGCGCCCCAGGGCTGGTTGAAGGTGTTCTGCAGGTCAATGTCCAGGTTCCGGGCGGGACGCCCGCCGGCGATGTCCCCATCTTATTGCGCATCGGCGACCGCACCAGCCAGCCAGGTTTGACCATTGCGGTGCAATCGCAGGCTGCGCCCGAATGAGGACCGATAGTCCAGCCGGGACCTAACCGAAGTTAGGCTGGCGGGTCTGGAATCCATCGTGTGATTTTGAGTTAGATGAACCGGGCTGTTCACGGGGGTGAACGACTGCGTTCACGATCTGTAGTAAGTTCCCCAGAAAAAGTCTGGAAAAGTTTTCATTCCTTGACAATTCCCTGTGGAACGAATCGTGCCCGAAAGACATAGATGTTGATAGCGGTCCACGCGCCACGGACCACTCGGAGGGAGCGCCATGCGCACGTTGAGGAATGCTGTTCCGGTGATGCTTCTCAGTTGCCTGCTGAGCCGCGCGCAGGTCAACATACTCACGGCCAACGGAAGTAACGACCGCACCAATGCGAACTTACAGGAAACGCAGCTCTCGCCGTCGACAGTCACTTCGTCGGGTTTCGGTAGGGTGGCTGCCCTGGCGGTGGATGGACAGGTGTATGCGCAGCCGCTCTATGCGGCCGCCGTTCCGATGCCCGGTTTGGGTACGCGAAACCTCCTCGTTGTGGCGACCATGCATAACAGCGTGTACGCCTTCGATGCCGATTCCACTGGCCCCGGGAGCGTGTTGTGGCGCGTCAATCTGGGCACTTCGGTTCCGGCAACGATGCTGTTCGGGCAGTACGGCGACATCGGCGGCGAAGTCGGGATCTTGGGCACGCCCGCAATCGATCTTCAGCGCGGTGTGATCTATGTCGTCTCGGACAACCTGCAAAACGGCGCGCCTGTGCTTCATCTGCATGCCCTCGACCTGACCACCGGCGCCGAGACGCTGGGCGGACCGTCAGCCATCAGCGCGAAAGTCAGCGGTACGGGTTCCGGAGGGTCCAACGGAACAATCCCGTTCGATCCCATGCAGCATATCCAGCGGCCAGGGCTGCTTCTGGCGAACGGCGCGATCTATATCTGCTTCGGCTCGCACGGCGATCTATCGCCCTTTCACGGTTGGATGATGAGCTACGATGCAGCCAACGTAGCGCATCAGCTCGGGGTTTTCATGAGTACGCCCAACGGCGATGGCGGCTCCATCTGGCAATCGGGCCGCGGACCGGCCGCCGATGACTCGGGCAACGTCTATGCCTTGAGCGGCAACGGCGACTACGATGGGGTCACGAATTTCGGCCAAAGCTTCTTGAAATTCGCGGGTGCCGCGCCGGCCCGCATCGGGTCTTACACCCCGCCCAACTGGCAGTCGATGTCGAATGCCGATGCCGATCTCTCCGCCGGCCCGGCGCTGATCAGCGGAACACACATGCTGGTGGGCGCGGATAAGGCGGGCGGGATTTACCTGATCAATGGCGATGCGATGGGTCAGGGAGGCGCGGCGAGCGCCGTCCAGAGGTTCACCGCTTCGACCGGTCCGATCTTCAACCTGGCGGTGTGGAGCCGGCCGGGAAACAGCCTCGTGTACGTGCAAGGGTCGCGCGATTCGCTGAAGAGCTTTGCAGTCACCAGCGCAGGGCTCTCGGCTTCGCCCGTGTCGGCCGTCCCGCAGCAGTCTCAGTACAGCCGGGTCGGCATGACGCTCTCGGCGGACGGCGCCACCGACGGCACCGGGATTCTCTGGGAGATCACGGGCAATTACAATGATTCGAGCACCTCCGGAACCGTGCACGCGTACGACGCTTCTAACCTGGGTTCGGAGCTGTGGAACAGCGCAATGAATCCGGCCGACGATATGGGGCCGGTCGTGAAGTTCCTGTCGCCGACGGTGGCCAATGGGCGGGTTTATGTACCGAACCTGGCGAACGTGGTGATCGTGTACGGCCTGCTTTCCGGCACGGAATTGACACCGGACCAGCCCGCGGTCGGCATGGTGGCCGATTCTGCCGGGTACTCTTCCGGCACCGTCTCCCCCGGCGAGCTGGTTTCGATCTTC
>DATJYW010000387.1:0-19820 GCA_035499435.1 Candidatus Acidiferrales bacterium
TGCCGCGGAAAATGCGGTCGGGTCCCTGCTGCTGGGCCTCTACGACGACGCGGGCGAGTTGCAGCACGTTGGCGTATGCGCCAGTTTCACCGCCGAAAAGCGGCGGGAACTGGCGGATTTCCTGGCGCCGTATCGCCGCGATGCGCTGGCGAAACATCCATGGAAGGAATGGGCGGGCACGGGCGAGGGCCAAAGGATGCCCGGCGCCCAGAGCCGCTGGAGCCAGGGCAAGGACCTTTCGTGGGAACCGGTGCGGCCGGAGCTGGTGGCCGAGGTCGCCTATGAGCACATGCAAGGCCCGCGCTTCCGGCACTTGGCGCATTTCCGTCGGTGGCGCGGCGATAAGAGCCCGTCCGCCTGCACCTACGCGCAGCTCGAGGTGGTGCCTCCCGAGGAACTGTCGCGGATCTTCGCCGCCGGCCGGTAGAATCACCTGCGCCGCGCAGCGCGCCCCACTCGCCATTCGCGCGTGGGATCGTCGTCCGGGTCGGGCTTCTCGGGCGCGGGGCGGACCTCCTCGGGGACATGGCGGAGATTGACGCGAATGCGCGTCCAGGTGGAAGAGCGGCCGCGCATGGAATCGACCAGGACGTCGTCCACCGCCAGTTTTTCGGCGGCATCGGCATGGCGTTCCTTCCACCGTTCGAGTCCCGCCAACGCAGCGGTTTTGTCTGGCGAGTTGGCCACCGTGATCAGAGGCATCTTCTCGCGCGGCGGTTTCCTGGCGGCGGACTTCTTGCGCGACGGCGCCACCCGCGTGTCCTCTCCTTCCATCTTGCGAAAATGAGGCGGCCACGGCGCATCGGCCATCCCCGCGGCCTCGTCCTTGGCGGCCAGCTCGAGCAGCGGTTCGAGCGAGCAGGGTGATGCGTTCATGCCGGCGTGCGGATCGGCGACGCGCTGGAAGCGTTCGGGCATCGTGCGGATATTGAAGTCCGCGGGGTCGCACGCGGCAACCTCGTTCCATTCCAGCGGTGCGGAAACGCGCGCATCTTCCAGCGGCCGCACGGAGTACGCCGAGCAGGTAGTGCGATCCTTGGCGTTCTGGTTGTAGTCGAGGAACACGCCGTGGCGCTCCTCTTTCCACCATTTCGAGCTGGCCAGCGCGGGCACGCGCCTTTCGACGGCGCGCGACAGCGCCACCGCGGCGCGGCGCACTTCGGCGAACGTCCAGCGTGGATGGATGCGGACGTTGATGTGCATTCCGCGCGAGCCGCTGGTCTTCGGCCAGCCGCGAAGACCCAGTTCGTCGAGCAGCGCTTTCACCTCGAGAGCCACCGTGCGCACGTCCGCCCACGGAACGCCGGGGCCGGGGTCGAGATCGACGCGCAGCTCATCGGGATGATCGAGATCGCCCGTGCGCACCGGGTGAGGGTGCAATTCGAGACAGCCCAGGTTGACGATCCAGGCAAGGCCGGCGTCGTCGTCCACCACCACCTCTTGGGCGGTGCGGCCCGAAGGGAAGGAGAGCGTCACGGTGCGCATCCAGGCCGGCAGATCTGCCGGTGCCCGCTTCTGGTAGAAAGCCTCGCCTTCCGCGCCGTTGACGAAGCGCTTCAGGACGATGGGGCGGTCCTGAATTCCGTTGAGTGCGCCGGGGGCCACCGAGAGGTAGTAGCGCACCACGTCGATCTTGGAAGCCCTGGTCTGCTTCGAAAAATAGAGCTTGTCGGGGTGGCTGATGCGGACGTCGCGCCCGTCGATCGTGAGCAGTTCGGCGGCTGCGTCCTTCTTCACTCCCACAGCTTATCGCAAGCTCCTCGGTCCGGCTGGAGCGCCGTCCTTCCCTACGAGCTCGCGAGGAGGCGCAATTCGGGCACGTGGCGCAGGCGCCTCCTCTGTTCGCGGCGCGCCGCCGAATGGCCGGCGCGCCGGATCCGCCCAAGAAATCTTACGGGACCTGCCGGAAACTAGCGCCGATTGGCGTACGCGATGCCGGCCTCGACCTCGTGGATAGCCGAATTGGTGAGCTCGATCGCTTTGGCGCGATGGCCGCCTTTGTCCTGCTCCGCCGTCTCCAGCGATTGCCTGGCCGACCGCAGATGGTTCAACGCGGCTTGCATGTGCGGCTGGGACGCGGCTTTCCCGAGGCCCGCCGCCAGGCCGCCCAACCCGATTGCCGGAAGAATGTGCTGCAACGTGAGCCTGCGTGAGATCGTCATCGTGTTCCTTCCCCCAGGCGGAAGCGGCGTCCGCCAGGACCATCCGGGACTTCCGCCTTAGTTCCCCGGAAGCGTGCAGTATAGCTCCAATCGCCACCAATCGATTGACTCGCCCGGCCCATCCCTATTCACGGCTCTTCAGCAGCAGCTCGGACTCCGCCTCGAAGGGACGAAAGGGCCCGTGGAGGTCCTCGTCATCGATCACGTGCACCGAATAAGATCCGCCGGGTTCGGCAGCCTCCAGTCTGACCGACCGTTCAGACCCGCGCCGCGGGCACATCACGAAGGATATGTATGTGAGCGGGCAGATTAGTCGCGCATTGGGGTCAATGGTGTCAGCAAGCGCTACGTGATCGTGAATGTGAGGGTCACTGTAGCGGTTTGGGACGGGCTGCCGGAATCGGTCACTTGAAATGTCACTACACTTGTTTCGGCGTAAACCGGTGTCCCGGAAATCTGGCCGGTGCGATCCAGGGTAAGCCCCACCGGTAATCGGCCGGCGACTATCGACCAGGAATATGGAGGGGTTCCGCCGGTAGCGGCAAGCGTTTGGGAATACGGTACGCCCACGTTACCGTTCGCAACGGATGTTGTTTTGACACTCAGGACTGATCCGCTTCCTGAGGACGACGGTGCCGCGGTTGCAGACCACGTTGCCACGACTGTGCCGCCCCCTGCGATGTAGTTCAGAAGGTTCGGAATCGTAACCGCCTGACCGTTCGGAAGCAGGCCGCTCAGTTGGGTTGTGAAGATCGAGCTATATGCAGTCGCAGTATTGTAATTCACGCCGCTGGTACCGGTGTACGCCTCTTCGGTAACGCTGAACGACATCGCTATCTGATTGGCGGTTTGCTGGAACAGGACAAACGGCGAACCACCGCCCGGGTTGCATACTGCGGAGAGCGCGAACGTGGTGCAGTTATTTCCTGCAGGTATGGCCGGGATCGTGACGCTGATCAGGTCAAAATGCACTAGGCCGCCAGGAAGCGGGCTTTGGGCAGTCATGAAATCCACCAAAGGAACAACGACCCCGGCGGGGAAATCTTTGATGGTGTCCTGTGGGGTAGAGCCTACCGTGAACACGGCGGGATCCTGCCCTGATACCGCATCCTGGACAGATCCCGGCGGATTGGTGCAGGTGGCAGCCGAGTTCCAGTTAATGCAGGCATTGCTTATTCCGACCAAACCGCCGACCATGTTGTTGATTTGTAGAACCCCACCACCGGCCAGCGGTATGGGAGTCGCGTAAATGCCCGCTGGCGCCATCAGCAGGGCAATAGTGGCAAAAACAACGGATAATTCGCGAAAGATTCTCATGGCTACGGACGATACTCTAAGTGCCGTGTGCCCGCAATTGCGCGGACGACGTAGTTCGGACGACGTAGTTCAGACGCCAACGGAGGCGATACGGATTCCGCCGCTCGACCTGTATTACCATGGCGGCTGTCCGGAGGCCCCGTGACCCGACGAACGTTTCTTGCTTCCGCCGCGGCCATCGCCGCGCGCGCCGCCGCAACGCACCCGCCCAACATCGTCTTCATCCTATGCGACGATCTCGGCTTCGGCGACCTCGGCTGCTACGGCTCCCGCATCCGAACCCCCAACCTGGACCGCATGGCCGCCGAGGGAGTCCATTTCACCAACTTCTGCTCCGCCGACCCGGTCTGTTCGCCCTCGCGCGCCGCCCTTCTCACGGGCCGTTACCCCACGCGCGTCGGCGTTCCCCGGGTGCTGTTCCCGCAGGATGCCGGCGGCCTGGCCCTCGATGAAACCACCCTCGCCGACGCGGTCAAAGCCGCCGGCTACCGCACCATGTGCATCGGCAAGTGGCACCTCGGCCGACCCGAGCGCTACCTGCCCACCAGCCGCGGGTTCGACGCTTACTTCGGCATCCCCTACAGCAACGACATGACCCCGCGCGTGCTGATGCGCAACGACCAGGTCCTCGAAGAGACCGCCCCACTCGACAGCCTCACCCAGCGCTACACCTCGGAAGCCACACAGTTCATCGACAAGTCCAAGGCCGGCCCGTTCTTCCTTTATATGCCCCACACCTTCCCGCATATCCCGCTCGGCGCCTCGCCGCGCTTCCGGGGAAAATCACCCGAGGGCCTCTACGGCGACGTGGTGGAGGAGGTGGACTGGAGCGTCGGCGAAGTGCTGAGCGCACTCAAGCGCAACGGCCTCGACCGCAACACGCTGGTCATGTTTTCGAGCGACAACGGCCCGTGGTACCAGGGCAGTCCCGGCACACTGCGTGGCCGCAAGAACACCACCTACGAAGGCGGCGTCCGCGAGCCCTTCATCGCGCGCCGGCCCGGCTTCATCCCCGCCGGACGCACCTGCCATGCTCTTGCTTCCATGATGGATGTGTTCCCGACCGTGGCCAGGCTGTGCGGAGCGAGTTTGCCCTCCAAGCCCCTCGACGGCATCGATATCTGGCCGCTGCTCCACGGCGACAAGGAATCCATCGAGCGCGCCCCGCTGCTCTACTTCGACAACTGGGACCTGCAATGCGCCCGCTCCATGAACTGGAAGCTGCACCTCGCGCGCCACAACACCGCGGCATATGCCCCCGCGCCCGCCGAGGGCCGCCACAGCTACCTCCTGCCCAAGCCCGAGCTCTACAACCTGGCCAACGATCCCGACGAAAGCTACGACGTGGCCGCCGAAAACCCGGGCGTCGTCGCGGACCTGACGGCGAAGATCGCTGAAATGCTGCGCACGTTCCCCGAGCCCGTGCAGCAAGCCTGGGCTGAAGCCCGGTCGCGCCCGGTGCAGCCCGCCACGCCCACGGGAGCTTATCCGGTTCCGATTCGCAAATAAAATAGCTGTGTGCTCCAGGTTGAGGGGATTGAGCCGGTGGCAACCGGCCTCCGTGATATAGTGTTGGGCATTCCGGGGATCGCTTCCTATGAGGGTTCAGCGGCTCGCCAGGCTGGTGCTGTTCTTGGGAATCCCAATCCTTGCGTGGACCCAGACCGGCAAGGATGAAGCTTTCATCGGCGCGCGCGGAAGGTACTGGGCATTTCAAAAAGTCATCCGCCCGCCAGTGCCTCACGTCACGGACGCCGCCTGGATCCGCAATCCGATCGACGCCTTCATTCTCGATGGTCTCCGTCAAAAGCAACTGGAGCCGTCGCGGCCGCTGGACCGGATTGGGTTGATCCGGCGGGTCACCTACGATCTCACCGGTCTCCCGCCACTGCCCGCCGATGTGGACGCGTTCCTGAAAGACAAGTCTCCCGAAGCATACGAGAGAGTCGTCGATCGCCTGCTTGCTTCCCCGCAATACGGCGAGCGCTGGGCATCCAAATGGCTCGACGTGGTGCGCTACGCCGATACCAACGGATTCGAGCTCGATCTGGAGCGCCCGCACGCCTGGCGCTATCGCGATTACGTCATTCAGTCGTTCAACGCGGACAAGCCATACGACCGCTTCATCCGGGAACAGATTGCCGGCGACGAGATGTTTCCGGGAGACAAAGAGGCGCTGATTGCCACCGGTTACCTCCGCGCCGGTTCCGAGCACCTCGTGTCCGGCAACATCGACCCCGAGGAGAGCCGCCAGGAGGTGCTCACCGAGATCGCCACCAACGTCGGCCAGGCGTTTCTGGGCCTGACCGTCAATTGCGCCCGCTGCCACAATCACAAGTTCGATCCGATTCTGCAGTCGGATTTCTACGCGCTCCAGGCGGTCTTCGCCGGGGCCAAAGGCAAAGACGTCGAGATCGCCACGACGGATGAAAAAGCCGCGTTCGAGGCGGCGCAGAAGGCTTATAAGGAGAGACTGGCGCCGGTCCAGAATGCCCTTAAGGAGCTGGCGAGGCCTTTCGAACAGAAGATCGTCGAGGAGCGCAAGGCGGCACTCGATCCCAAGCTGCTGGAAGCGCTGAATACGCCGAAGGACAAGCGGACGCCGGAACAGAAGCGCCTCGCCTCCGACGCCGACGCGCAGATCAAGCCCGCCTGGGACGAGATCGTCGCCATCATGCCTGCCGAGGTCAAGGCCGAACGTGCACGGCTGCGCGAGCAACTGCACCAGGTGGAGGCGACCGCGCCCGACCCGCTGCCGATGGCCTACGCCTACGTCAACACGGACGATGCTGCACCGCAGAGTTACGTGCTGCGGCTCGGCGATCCGCACGCGCGGCTGGACCCCGTAGACGCCGCCGTTCCGTTCGTGATCCGCGCCGCCTATCGGATTCCCCCTGCGTCCACCGGGCGGCGCTCGGCGCTTGCCAACTGGCTGGCGTCGCCGGACAACCCGCTCACATCGCGCGTGATGGTGAACCGCATTTGGCAATTCCGTATCGGCGAAGGCCTGGTGCGCACTCCGAACGATTTCGGCGCCATGGGCGACAAGCCGGAGAGTCACGCGCTCCTCGATTGGCTGGCGGCGGAGTTTGGGGCGCAAGGGTGGAGCGTGAAGGCCCTCGACCGGCTGATCGTTACCTCGAGCGCCTATCGCCAGTCGTCGGCGCCGGATGAAGCGAAGTCGAAGGTGGATCCCCAAAATCGCCTGCTCTGGCGGATGAACCGCAAACGGCTGGGAGGAGAAATGATCCGGGACGCCGCGCTGGCGGCCGCCGGCACGTTGAATCCCGCGATCGGCGGCCGGCCGGTGCGGATCCCTATCGAGCCCGAAGTCTACAATCTGATCTTCACCGAATCCGAGCGCGACGGTCTGTGGCCGGTGGATCTCGACCGGCGCGTGCAGAACCGGCGGGGCATCTACCTGTACAACAAGCGCAGCGTGCGTTTACCGATGCTGTCCTCCTTCGACCAGCCCGATGCGATTACCTCGTGCCCGGTGCGGCCTGTCTCCACGCACGCGCTGCAGGCTCTGTCGCTTCTCAACTCCGGTTTCATGCAGGAAGTATCGCAAGCCTTCGCGGAGCGGCTCCAGCAGGAGTGCGGCCGGAATCGCGGCTGCCAGATCGATTCGGCATGGCGCCTGGCATTGTCGCGCTCCCCGCGGCCGCCGGAAATCCGGCTGGCGCAGGGATTCTTCAAGTCCGGCGGCACGCTGCCGGACTTCTGCCTGGCTCTCTTCAACCGCAACGAGTTTATTTATGTCCCCTGACCAGCGGCATTCCCGTCATATCCGCCCCGCCGTGACGCGCCGCGACGTGCTCGTCCGCGCCGCTCACGGATTTGGTTCCGTGGCGCTCGCCTCGCTTCTGCCGCCTCGCGGACAAGCCGCGGATCGCGTGAACCCGCTGGCCGCAAAGCCGCCGCACTTCGCGCCGAAGGCCCAGTCTGTAATCTTTCTCTTCATGGTGGGCGGACCGAGCCAGGTGGATACGTTCGATCCCAAGCCCGCGCTGGAGAAATACAATGGCCAGCCGCTGCCTGCCAGCTACGGGACGGTCGTCAGCCAGTTCACCAAGGGCGACACGCCGCTGCTGCGCAGTCCCTGGACGTTCCAGAAATACGGGCAGTGCGGACGCGAAGTGTCCACGCTGTTCCCCCACATCGCGCAGTGTGTGGACGACCTCTGCTTCGTCCGCAGCTTCTATACGGAGAGCACCGTGCATGCCCCGGCGATGTACCAGGTCAACACCGGCCGCATTCTGATGGGCTACCCGAGCATGGGCTCCTGGATCACCTACGGTCTCGGGAGCGAAAGCGAAAACCTGCCGGCTTACGTCGTGATGCCGCAGCCGGAAGGAACTCCGGAAGGCGGCACGCCGTGTTGGGGCGCCGGCTTTCTGCCCGCGGTGTACCAGGGGACGGTATTCCGGTCCGGCGCCAGCCCGATCCTCAACCTCCGGCCGCCGGAGGGCGTGACTCCCGAGCGCCAGCGCCGCACGCTGGACTTCCTGCAAAAGATGAACGAAATGGACGCGATCGACGGCGACACCGAGTTGGCGGCACGCATCAGCTCATACGAGCTGGCGTTCCGCATGCAGAGCTCGGCCCCGGAGGCAGTCGATCCGTCCAAAGAATCCGAGGCCACGCGCAAGCTGTACGGCCTGGATCAGAAGCGCACCGCCGAATTCGGCACCCGCTGTTTGCTGGCCCGGCGGCTTGTGGAACGCGGTGTCCGCTTCATCCAGCTTTATTCCGGCGGCGGTCCCATTTCAGTCCAATGGGACGCTCACAAGGACCTAGTGGGCAACCACGAGAAGATGTGCGGCATAACCGACCTGCCGGTCGCGGGCCTGATCCGGGACCTGAAGCAGCGCGGGCTGCTGGACTCGACCCTGGTGATCTGGGGCGCGGAATTCGGGCGCCTGCCGATGTCTCAGGGAGGCGACGGCCGCGATCACAATCCGCACGGCTTCACCATGTGGTTCGCCGGCGGCGGGGTCAAGCCGGGCACGATCATCGGCGAGACCGACGAGATGGGCCTGCGCGGCGTCGGCACGCGCTACTCCATGCGCGACTTTCACGCCACGATTCTGCAGTTGCTGGGCCTCGACCAGAATCGCCTCTGGTTCCTGCACAATGGCCGCAACGAGAAGCTGACCGATTTCGGCGGCACGGTGATCAAAGAGATGCTGGCCTAACGATGGGCAGCCATCAATTCCAAAAAGCCGTTGACGATCGCGCCTTCCGCGCATCCCGGCTTCAGGCGTGAGGCGGTCACTTCGTAGCTCACCGGCTCGAACGCGGCATCGTTGGGAATGTAGCCGCTCGAGCCGTTGGTGTGCGTGACCATCACGGTCTTGTAGACTGGTGTTTCCCGCTTCAGCCGCTGCGCGATCAGCGTGAACACCTCGCCGGATACCCCCGCCAGAGCCACGTCGTTGATGGTCACCAATCCCAGCCGGATATTGACCGGGTCCGCGTCGTTGAACTTGTATTCCGCGCGCGGCGTGGGACCGGGCTCGACGTGGCGGCCGGGACACGTGACCACCTGCTGCGCGCCCTGGATGCGCGCCTCCGCCGAAGTCTTGATGGCACCGGCGGCGCGCACGACCGCCTCGCCCAGGATTTTTCCCAGGGCGTCCACCATCCCGAAATCCTCGCCATTGACCATGGACACGGGATTCTGGTCGCCCGCCGCGCCGCTGGTCCAAACGGCCACAACGTCGCTCCCGGCGCGATCTTCGGGCCGAAGCCGCAGGCGCGAGCCGCCATCGCTGCGCAGGTGGTCCTTGCCCAGATAGTGCTGCTCCACAAACCGCGCCGTAGCGCCCGCCAGATCCCCGGTGACCTGAAGATTCTCGGGGCCCATCACGACGGCGTGGACCGAGTAGTTGATCCAGAACGCGATCGGCCGGCCGTTGAGATCGTCGAAACGAAGCACCGTCACCGTCTTGTCCGACGGCCCTTCTTCGTTGTAGCCGAGCCACAACCCTCTTCCCGGCGCCGCCTCGCGGCGGTTCACGTTGACGTATGCCGTCCCCGTTCCGATTCCGAATCGCGCCGGTTGCAGTTGAGATTTCGCACCGCGGACCGCCGCTATGGCCGCATCCTCGACGCTCTTCGTATACGCCACGGTCTTCGGCGCCGCCGTTTCGGCAAGGGAGAGGATGGGTGCGCCATGGTCGTGGACTGCCGAGAGCAGCAGGTTCTCGGGCCGGATGCCTGCCTCCGCGGCGATGCGCTGCGAGGTCTCGGCCCATACCGCATCCGGAACGAACAGCGACTCCCAGGCGACGAGCGCCGCCTGGGTAGCTCCGTCGTCCAAAACAATCGCGCGCACGTATACGTTGTCGTGAATGCTCCGGAAGCCCTGCGTCCGGCCGGCGTAACCGCCCATCGGCAAAGCGGCATCCGCGGCGGGGGTGATGTCGACGCGAGCAGCGCCGGCCCGCAGTTGTCCCGCAACAACCATCCAAGGGCAGATACTCAGCAGCAGCACGCAGGCATGAACGGAGCTCGTCATGCCACAATCTTACTGCTGCGACTTGGACTCGATGTAATCGATCAGGGTATCGATCTGCGCTTCGGTGAGCGATTGCCGGAACGCGGGCATGAGCGGGCCTCCGAACTTCACCCGGACTTTGATGTACTCGCGGTTCGGCTTCGCATTGCTGAGCGGCATCTTGCCGTTCTTAAAAAGCTGGTAGAAGCTCGGGCCGGGCTTCTTCGACGGAAAGCCGTCGATATCGTGACAGACCACGCAGTTCTCCCGATAGAGAGCCTGGCCGATGCGCAGGTGATTCTTCTCCCACGGCGGCCGCGCCGAATACGAGGCCGCAGCGAGGAAGAGGGTAAGGATCAACACCCTCATGACTCGCCTCGCCGTTGGACGCCGATGGCGCCGGCACGGCGCATGGCGTCCGATGCCCACGCGGCTTCGTCCTCGGCGCAGCGCATGCGGAGGCAGAGCGAGCCCGGCTCGACTTCGGGAACGGGCGCTCTCCTGTCCCGCTTGCGGATGAGGCCGCTCTCCCACAGGAACCACGCGAAGGTCGCGACGATGGCGCCCAGCATGGTCATTTCGAACGTGATCACGCCGGTTGCCCAAAAGGAGAATACCGGCATGCCGCCCGTGACCAGGCGGTAGTTGTGCTGCGCAAAATAGATGAATGCCGATGACAGCAGGCCGAAGGAGATTCCACCCAACACCGAGGCCAGCGACATCCGGCTGGGACGATCGAGAACTCCGCGGCGGAACTCCACCGGCTCCTCGGAGAACACGTCGAGATCGGCGCCGGAAACGGCATGGTCGCGGATGAGGCGGATCGCCTGCGCAGCCGAGGCCGTGTCGCGGAACTCTCCGATTACGTATACGGTCACTCGTCCTCCTGCTCGTGGGGTTTGAATTCCCATACGGCGATGATCGGGAACAGCTTCGAAAAAATCATGTAGAGCATGACCATGGCGGCGAAGGTGGCGGCGGTGATGGCCCCTTCGACCCACGTGGGCGCGTACGAGCCGGATGCCGAGGCGAGCCGCGGGTTGGCGAGCGTCGGCACCACGATGACGAAACGCTCCAGCCACATACCGACGACGACGCAGCCCGCGGCTATGGCGGTGTTGGCGATGGTGCGGAGGCGGCGGATGCCGAGAACCACGAACGGGATCACGAAGTTCAATACGACCATGGTCCAAAAGTACGGCGCATAGTGCGCGCGGGTCCGGGCGCCGAAGACGGCCATTTCCTTCGGGTCGTTGCCGTACCAGACGGTCAGATTCTCTGACACTGTGAAGTAGAGCCAGAGCAAGCTCATCAGCAGCAGGAGCCTGGCCAGGTTATCGAAATGCCGGCGCGTGAGGTAGGATTCCAGGCGCAGCACTTTGCGCAACGCGGCCATGACCAGGATGAGGGCGGCGATGCCGCTGAAGATCGCTCCCGCCACGAAATACGGGCCGAAGATGGTGCTGTGCCACATGGGCGCCAGGGCCATGGCGAAGTCCCAGGCCACGACGGTGTGCACCGAAACGGCGACCGCCAGGATGAGACAGGCCATCAGCTTCATGGCCCGTTCGAGGGCATGCCACTGGCGGTCGCTGCCGGTCCAGCCGAGCGAGAGCGCGCGGTAGAATTTCCGCCGCCAGGGAGTGTTGTGCTCGGCGAGCTGGGCCATGTCCGGAATCAACGGCAGATAAAGATAGATGACGCTGCCGGTCATGTAGGTGACGATGGCGGTGAGGTCCCAGAGCAGCGGGGAGCGGAAATTCGGCCAGAGCAGCCGCGAGTTGGGATAAGGCAGCAGCCAGTAGAACAGCCAGGCGCGGCCCAGGTGAATGATGGGGAACATGCCGCCGATCATCAGCGCGAAGACCGTGATGGCCTCCGCCGCGCGCGTGACCGGCTTGCGCCAGGCGGCATTGGTGAGCCGCAGTATGGCGGAGATCAGTGTTCCGGCGTGGGAGATGCCGATCCAGAAGACGAAGTCGACGATATAGAAGCCCCAGAACACGGGCCGGCCGAGGCCGGTCACACCCATGCCGCGGCGGAGCTGATATCCCCAGGCAATCAATCCGGCGGCGCCGACTACGAATGCGACCGCGGTGGTCAGCGCATAGGCGCGGCTGATTCCAGAGAGCGGCCTGAACAGATCCTCGCGGATGCGCTGATAGGGCAGCAGCTCTGGCGTACTCGCCATACCTATTTGGCTCTCTCCAGGTAAAAGACCTTCGGCTTGGTTCCCAGTTCTTCGAGCAGGCGCGTGGCCCGGCCGTTGGCGGCCAGGCGGGACACCTTGCTTTGCGGGTCATCGAGGTCGCCGAAGACCATGGCTTCGGCGGGACACGATTGCACACAGGCCGGCTGCACTTCGCCATCGGCGAGGGGACGCTTCTCCTGAGCGGCGTCTTCTTTGGCGCGCTTGATGCGCTGAATGCAGAAGGTACACTTCTCCATGACGCCGCCCATGCGGACTGCGACGTCGGGATTGTGCTGCAACTCGAGCGGCTCGGGCCACTCGGGGGCAAACCAGTTGAAGTAGCGCACCGTGTAGGGGCAGTTGTTGGCGCAGTAGAACGTGCCGACGCAGCGGTTGTAGACCTGAACGTTCAGTCCCTCCGGGTTGTGATAGGTGGCGTAGACGGGACAGACCGGCTCGCAGGGCGCGTTGTCGCACTGCTGGCACAGGACCGGCATGTATTTCACCTTCACATCCGGGAACTCGCCCTGGTAGTAGCGGTCCACGCGAATCCAGTGCGCGGTGCGGCCCTCAGCGGCCTGTTCGGGATTCGAGACCGGCAGGTTGTTTTCCGCGTGGCACGCCACGACGCAGGCTTCGCAACCGGTGCAGCGGTCGAGATCGATTGCCATTCCCCAGCGGTGTTCCATATTATCTGTGTCCGAAGTCCCGTTCTTCGCGATCCGGGGCGGAGAACTGAATCCAATCCCTGCGGCTGCCCACACGAGCCAGGCGGACGCGCGTGGCGCCAAGTGCGAGCGCGCCGGTGGACTTTTCCCAAACCGGCGCGAGAATGGAGAGCGGATTGGCGCCCCGGCCCGACGCGAACCGGCCGTAGTGGGCGTGGCCGTCGCCGACCGCCATGCTGACGACTCCGGGGACCGCGCCGGGGTGGATGTACGCCGGAGCATCGATTCCACCGTGGGGCGATTGCACGCGGACGATGTCGCCGTTGGCCACCCGCAACATCTTCGCAGTCGCGGGATCGATTTCGACGGGCAATCCCCAGATGGCGCTCGATGCCGGATCCGGGAGCTCCTGCAGCCAGGGAAGATTGGATCCGCGGCCATCGTGAAACTGAAGCGAGAGGTAAGGCTGGAATTGCATGGGATAGGTTGCGTCGCCATCGAAAGCGGCGGCCGCAAAATCGATGGCCTGCCCGCCGGACTTCGCTTGAGAGCTTTTCGAAGATCCGCTCCAAGCGCCGCCCTGCCGCGCGGCGTCTTCAAATGAGGTCCCGGCGGAGAGAAACGGCTCCACCACTTCCTTTGACGTCACGGGCTGGTATTCGAGCTTCAGGCTGCGCGCAAGGCCGGAAAATACTGTCTCCGGAGCACGCGTATCGTAGAGCGGCTCGACGAAGGGCATTCCGATGGACACCGCGGGCTGCGGAGAGACGGCGGGCACGACGGCCAGTTCGGACTCCAGAGCGTGGTGGGCCGGCAGCAGCAGGTCGGCGAATGCCGACGAATCGTCCACAAAGCCCGAGAGGCCGATCACCATTCCGGCACGGGAGAGGGCATCCAAGACTCCGCTGGCTGGTGGAAGCGTGTAGGCGGGGTTCACGGCGTCGAGGAGAACGACGCGCGCGCCCTTCATGGCTTCGTGCGCCGGAGAGCCGCTGAACCCGGCGGACGGCGGTCCGGCGGGAGGAAGCACGCCGCCCTTCCGGCCAACGTTCCCCAGCATCAGGTTCACACAGTGCGAAGCCACGATGGCCGCCAGCGAATTGGTCTGCACGATCGAGGCGCCGCCGAGAACCAGCGGGGCTTCCGACTCGCCCAGGGCCTGCACCAAGTCGCGGACGCGATTCTCGGGGAGGCCACACGACGCCAGGTTGGCGCGCACGTCCGCCGACTGAAACGCGCTGAGAACCGCGGGCGGAAGATGCTCGGGATTGCGCGCCAGCCGCAAATCCAGGAGCATGCGGCCCACCGCCGCGAGGAATTGGGGCTCCGAACCGGGCCGCAGGGGAAGCCATCGATCGGCGGAGGCAGCGGTGATCGAAAGCCGCGATTCCGCCTGGACCAGCGTGCCGCGCACTTCGCGGCGTCCCTGACGGAAGTTTCCAAACTGCCGGGCATAATAGACGGGCGAAGCCCATCCGCCGAGGAAATCCGCGCCGACGCCGAGCGCGAAATTCGCGTTCGCCAGGTCGTAGACCGGAAGACCCTTCCACCCGAAGGCCATTTCGGCGGCCTTGCGCTCGACGGCAAGATCGGCGATGGAACAGACCACCGGCGGGGGAGCGCCCAGAGCTTCCATAAAGCGCTGAAGCGCCAAAGAACGATTGCTCAAGAGAGGCCGTGTGAGGGCGACGATGCCGCCGGGATTGACGGCCCGCGCTTTGGCGATCGCGTCCGACGCGAGCGCCAGGGCCTCGTCCCAGGTGATGGCGGCGAATTGCGCCTGGCCCCGATCGCCGGTGCGCTTCATCGGGCCGCGCAGACGGTCCGGATGATAGAGCGCCTGCACCGTAGCCTGGCCGCGGGCGCACAGGCGGCCGCCGCTCACGGGGTCGAGGGGATTGCCTTCCACCTTCTTCACGGCGGCGATGGGTTGCCGGACCTGCTCCCCGTTGCGCTCGACCGTGCGCACGGCTTCCATGACGCGCACGAGCGTTCCGCAACCGGCGCCACACTCGGTACACACCGCGGGGTGCCACTGCTCCTCGCCGGGCACGATCTCGTGGTCCGGGACGAGCAACGGGATCAGCTTCTCCGAGTTCCGGCCGCAGCCGCCCGCGAGCGCGCCGGCTGAGGTGGCGGAGAGAATCCGAAAGAATCCACGGCGATCCATGGGGTCAGCCGCTCTCCATCAGTAGTGGCATGCGGCGCAGTCCTCGGTGGCCCGGTTCTCGCGATGGCAGCTCAGACAGGTACCCATGGTGTGTTTGACCAGGCGCTGGGCGGTGGTTGCCTGGGTCATGTCGCCGTGGCACCGGCTGCAATCCACGTTGGCGCGAAAGTGCGGCGCGTGCTGGAACTTCACCAGGGCGGCGGGATCGAAGCCATAGACTCGCTGCCAGGGCACCTCGTGCTTGCCGGCCGCATAGGCGGCGAGCTTTTGAATCTCTGGCTTGGAGGCCGCGATCCTGGCATGGCACAGCATACATTTGTGGACCGAGGGGATGGTGGCGGCGGCGCCGGTATCCGCGGAGCTATGGCAGTCCAGGCATCGCAATCCAAGCGCGATGTGCTGCCTGTGCGAGTATGCGACCGGTTGATCGGACGCCCGTATCATCGCGCTCCGCACCAGAACCCAGAAGACACATATCGCTAGACGCTGAAGGTTCAACGCGGTCCCCTCCCTGGACGATGGCGTCGAAGATCGGCGCGATCCCCGAAACGACTCAGCGGGCACGAGTTTACATGTGAAACGGTGTGCAAGTCAAGGCGCGCCGCGGGATGCGCGGGATGGGGCTGTCGATTCACAATGCATCGCGATCAGGCCTGTGTGAAGTTCTAACGACAACCGGCTTTTGACCGGGACCAGCAGGCTCGCCGTCCGGGCGCGCAGATTTAGCTTGACAACGATATATATGTCGGCATATAGAAATGAGTGATGGAAGAAGCAAATCCGGATTCCTTTCTCCCGCTTCATCACAACTGGTTCCATATCCTGGTATCGCTGGTGGGCAGCGAGCAGCACGGCTACGGGATCATGCAGGAGGTGCTGGAGAGGACCAACGGGGCCGTGCGCATCTGGCCGGCCACGCTCTACGGCGCCTTGCAGAGGATGATCGCCGACGGGCTGATCGAGGAATCGGAGGAGCGGCCGGCGCCGGAGCTGGACGATGCGCGGCGCCGCTACTACCGGTTGACCCGGCTCGGACGATCGGTGCTGGACCGTGAGTGCGAACGCTTGCGAGAGATGCTCCGGGTGGCACAGAGAAAACGCAGGCAGGAGGCGTATTGATGGATTTTCCGAGGATCGGCCTGGCACTCTACCGCCGCCTGGCTAGCGCTTATCCCCACGAGTTCCGAATGCTGTATGGCGCGGACCTGGACCGGTTGGGCGAAGACGCCATTCCGGAAGTCTGGCGGCAATATGGGGTGCGCGGGGTCCTCCGTCTGCTGGCCGATATCGCCGTCCGGCTGCCCGCTACGTATCTGGCCGAAGTTCGACAGGATGTCGTCTACGCGCTGCGAGTGCTGGCCAAGTCGCCGGGGTTTACCGCGGTGGCGGTGCTTTCCGTGGCCATCGGGATCGGCATGTGCTCGGCGGTGCGCAGCGAGATTCAGTCGATTACGGGGCCGGCCACGGGCTTGCCCAACCCGGGGTCGCTGGTGACCTTTCATTGGACCAACGTCTCCTATCCGTATTTCGAGCGCTATCGGGATCAGCGCGAGACGGTGGCGGCTGCGACGGCCCTTCTGCGGCTGGTGTCCTTCGCGGTGGCGCTGACACCGGACAAGAACCAGAGAGCGGCGCGGATCTACGGACACCTGGTTTCGCCCGAGTATTTCTCCACCTTGGGCGTGGCGCCGGCGGCGGGGCGATTCTTCAGCGCGGAGACGGAGAAACCCGGGATGCCTCCGGTCGTGGTGGTAAGCGACCGCTTCTGGCGCAGGCAGCTTGGCGCCGACCCACAGGCGGTGGGGCGCACGCTGCGGCTGAACGGCCGGCCGGCGACGATCGTCGGCATCGGACCGAAGGACTTCCTGGGTCTGTTTCCCGGAAACCCGGCGGACCTGTTTGTGCCGGTGACCTGCGGCGTGACTCTGGCTCCGGAACTGGCCGGAGATGCGCTGCACAATCCCGACCGCGAGATCTTCCGCGTGGTGTTCCGGCTGGCGCGCGGCGTGACGCCGAAGGAGGCCGAAGCCGCCCTAAATGCCGTGACGCGCAATTTCGACCGGGAGCGCGGCCGGAATCCCACTCACGACCGGACCATGCAGCTCATGCCGGCGGGCATGGTCCTGTACTCCACTCCCGAGCAGGTGAGGTTCACGAACACGTTCAACGTGGTGCTGTGGGCGCTCGTCCTGGCGCTGGTCTGCGCCAACCTGGCGAACCTGCTGCTGGCGCGCGGCGGGGAAAGGCGGAGGGAGATCGCCGTGCGTTTATCGGTGGGAGCCAGCAGGCCGCGGCTGGTGCGGCAGTTGCTCACGGAGAGCGTGCTGCTTTCGGCTGCCGGCGGAGCCATCGGGGCCGTGCTGGGCTATGGCTTCATGCGCGTGCTCTCGTCGCTGCCGGCGCCTTTGCCGATTCCGATCGAATTGCAGAGCCGTCTCGATTTGCGGACGCTTGGGTGGACGGTGGCGATTGCGATGGCCGCGGGCGTCGGCTTCGGCCTGGCGCCGGCGCTGTCCTGCGCCCGCACCGACATCGGCCGCTCCCTGAAAGAGGGGGCGCAGACGCCTTTGCGCGGCTATGGGCGGTTCGGCTTGCGCAATCTGTTCGTGGCCTGCCAGATGGCGGCATCGCTGATGCTGGTTCTGGTGACCGGCCTGGCCGCGGCGGCCTTTCTGCTGAGCGGCCGCGTCAGCCCGGGGTTCGACCTGGCGGGGCTCAGCCTGGTTTCGCTGGATCCGATCCGTGACGGTTACTCGGTCACGCAGACGGCGAGGCTGCTGGAGGTACTGCCGGACGAGTTATCGCGCGTGCGGGGAGTGGCCGCCGTTTCGGTGAGCGATGCCGCGCCGGTGGCCTGGCTTTCGGCCGACAAGCCGAGCAGCCGGGTGTCCGCTTCCGATGGCGAAGGCCGGAGGGGAGCCGTGATCCAGGCGGTCCTCACCGAACGCATCGGCGCCAATTACTTCGCTACCCTGGGGGCGCCCCTGGCCGGCGGGCGTGAGTTCGAACCGCGAGAGCAGCGACCTGCCTTCGAACCAGGCACACCGGTGCCGGCGATCCTGAATCAGACTGCCGCGCGGGCGTTGTTCAGCCCGGAGAATCCGATCGGGCGGCGCATTCGCGAAGGGGAGACGAATTACACGGTGGTGGGTCTTGCGCGCGACAGCCAGCCCGGATTCCTGAGGTCGAAACCGGTAGCCATGATGTTCCTCCCGTTCACAGCGGCGGCCTTCCGCGCGAACCCGGCACAAGGCATCACGGTGGTGCTACATGCCGCGGGAGGCCGCGACGTTCTGGCGGGCGTGCGGCGAGAACTGGCGCGGCTTCACCCCGATCTCACGGTGTTTCACGCGCGCACGGTAGAAGCGGACCTCGACGATTGGAGCTCGTTCGTCGAGTGGCAATCCACAATCTTCGTGGTCCTGGGCGTGTTCGCGTTGTTGCTGGCCTGCATCGGCCTGGGCGGCGTCACGGCGTACGCGGTGGCGCGGCGGCGCAAGGAAATCGGCATTCGCATGGCGCTGGGCGCCCGCGGCGGCCAGGTACAGGGCCTGGTGCTGAGGGAAGGGGCGGCGCTGGTGGCCGTGGGTTCGATGTTGGGGTTTGGCGGCGCGTTCGCGCTGTGGCGCCTGCTTACGGCCTACAGCGAGATGCTGGCGCGGACGTTCGACCGGCCGGTCAGCGGGCCGCTGCTGATGGTGGGGGCGCCGGTGGTTCTGGCCAGCCTGACGATGCTGGCCTGCTACCTGCCGGCGCGCCGGGCAACGCGAATCGAGCCGGTGACGGCGCTGCGGGAGGAGTGAGAGGGCAGGCAGGAGGCCTGCCCCACAAAGACTCACTTGCCCCAGTTGTCGTGTTTGATGCCGGCGCCGGGAGACCAGAACCAGTGTTCGAGGCTGCCGTCGGCGCCAGCGGCAAACACGTGCTGTTGGTTTCCGATCAGAATCGCGGTGGGGTCTTCGGCGAGGCCGGTTCCCCAGGTGTCGGAGTGCAGCCCTTCGCGGGGGTCCCACCACCAATGTTTGAGGCTGCCGTCGGCACCGCGAGCAAAGGCATGCTGCGCATCACCGACGAGGATGACGCTGGGCCGGCCGGATACGCCGCCACCCCACCGGTCGTGTTTCATGCCGCCGTCGGGAGACCAGAACCAGTGTTCCAGGGCACCGTCGGCGCCGGTGGCGAACACGTGCTGCTGGTTGCCGATGAGGATCGCGACGGGGTCGCCGGTGAGGCCGCCGGCCCAAGTGTCGGAGTGCATTCCTTCGCGGGGGTCCCACCACCAATGTTTGAGGCTGCCGTCGGCACCGCGAGCGGAGGCGTGCTGAGCATCGCCGACGAGCATGGCGCTGGGCCGGCCGGCCACGCCGGTGCCCCATCGGTCGTGTTTCATGCCGCCGTCGGGGGACCAGAACCAGTGTTCCAGGCCGCCGTCGGCGCCAACGGCAAACACGTGCTGTTGGTTGCCGATCAGAATCGCGGCGGGGTCACCGGCGAGGCCGTTTCCCCAAGTGTCGGAGTGCATTCCTTCGCGGGGGTCCCACCACCAATGTTTGAGGCTGCCGTCGGCACCGCGAGCGAACACGTGCTGGGCATCACCGATGAGCAGGATTACCGGCCGGCCCGCGATCCCGTTGCCCCACGTGTCGCGCTGCACGCCATGGACGGGGTCCCACCACCAATGCCGTACCTCATTGCCCACGCGTCCGAAGTAATGCTGCTGATCCCCGACGACAAGGGCTTGGGATCCTTCTCCGCCGAACGCGTCGCGTACACGCTCGACCGACCAGGTGATGGTGTACTTGGAATTGGA
>DATJYW010000388.1:0-10641 GCA_035499435.1 Candidatus Acidiferrales bacterium
TCGATAGTAATCTTGCGGGCTGTCTCCATGAAAGCGAGTATACCGGATCTGATACCAGTATCCGTTATGGTATCCGGTGTAGCTTAAGGCTGGCGCCATTGTACTCCGCCATGCCGCAGAAGCAGAAGGCGTGACGGTACTTGGGCGGATCGCAGACACAGCAAAACGGTTTCACTTCAACCCAGATTGAAGTCAGAAGTTACGTTGAAGTACGGAGCCGCCGGTAGCAACTGCGGTTGGCCCGAATGGTACTCGCCATCGGTGAAGCTTCTGTGCGAAGTTGCGATTTGCTGCCTAAGTTGCAATTGTGGACTCGTGTCGATATGAACATACGCGTTCGCTGCTGGACGGCCTCTTTGCTGTGGTGCGCGGGGCTGTGGGGACAGTCCGTTTCCCTGTCGACGATCAGCTCGCAGGATGGATCTTCGGGTTCGATTCTTCTGAAACTCGATTCGCCGGCGGGAAAGGTGCCGGTGGCACTCCAGTGGAACTTCTCTCTGCCCCCGGGCATGACGGTGGAACCGTCGGATCTCAATGCCGGCAGCGCCGCCGAGTCGGCCGACAAGACGCTCACGTGTGCGGCGAGCAATCCCAAGCCACCCGGCGGTGGGACTATCTACCGATGCATTCTCTATGGCGGGGAGAAGCCGATTTCAAATGGCACGGTCGCCACGGTTCTCTATCGCGTCGCTAAAAACAGCGCCAGGAGTTCAGACAAGATCAGTGCGCGGAATGTTCTGGGAGTCAGCGCGGATACCAAACCAATCCCTATGGCTGATGTCGAGATAACACTCCTATCCAAATAGGCAAGAAAGCCGCATCCCAAACCTCGGGACTTCTGGATACGTTTCGGGACCACCATCCCCCAAGCTGAACTTAACAAAAGGACTTATTGGATGGCCCGGGATCTGCTCTTTGTATGGCGGAGCCCGTATGCTTTCAAAGCGCGCTGACAGTGCGATGCTGGGGTTGTTTTCGGTGTTGTACTCGATCGCCGTTTTCTTCCTGAAGCAGCGCAGGGCATAAGGGCGGCCCTCCATGTGGAACGCTCTGACAGTCGACGTGGAGGAGTATTTCCACCCCACGGAAGTACAGGCGAGCGTAGACGGAAACCAGTGGGCGCTTCTTCCTTCCCGAGTGGGAGACGAACTCTCCCGCATCCTGGACCTCCTTCAAACCAATAAGACCAAGGCCACCTTTTTCGTTTTAGGCTGGGTGGCGCAACGTCATCCGGCCGCTGTTCGGGCGATCGTGTCCGCGGGACACGAGATCGGCTGCCACAGCCATCTTCATCGGCTGGTTTATTCCCTTCCGCCGGGCGAATTCCGGCGCGATACCCGGCAGGCAGTGGCTGCCATCGAAGATGCTTGCGGGGTGACGCCGCGGGTCTACCGGGCCCCCAGTTACTCGATTACCAAGGAGTCCTTGTGGGCGTTGGAAATCCTTGCTGAAGAAGGGTTTGTGCAAGATTCCAGCATTTATCCCATCGCTCACGACCGGTACGGAATACCAGGTTCGAACCGCCACGCTCATCTCATCGAAACGCGTTCCGGCCCGATTCAGGAGATTCCGATCGCGACCGTGAAACTATCCAGCGGCAAAGTGGCGCCGATCGGGGGTGGCGGGTATCTGCGGCTCCTGCCTTACCGCTACACGGCCGCGGGCATTCGCCGGGTGAACCGGGAGGAAGGCGAGCCTGTCTGTATCTACTTCCACCCTTGGGAGATCGACCCCGATCAGCCCCGCCTCGCCACCGGCCTGATCGCCCGGGCGAGGACATACCTCGGAGTCCGGGGAATGATCGGGAAACTGGAGCGGCTGATGCGCGACTTCTCATTTTCCAGCATCGGCGACGTCTACGCCCTACCCGGCAGACAGGCGACTCGCCCTGAAGTCCCGATTTCCGCCGCGGGCGCGGAAAAACAGTAGAAATCATTCTGAATATTTGGCAAACGGAATTCCTCCGGGTGCTTTATTCCGCTACATCGCTGGCCCCTCTCGAAAAATGCGGCAGGATTGCGTGAATTTTTCCGGGCACTTGGGGGTGACGGCGCGCAAATTGCTGTTAACGCGACGGTGCCGAACAGTATGCGCCAGCTTGGTTTCGCTTCCGTTTTCTTATCCATTTCGTCTCTTGCCACGGCTCAGCCAGGGCTGGTGGAAAGTCCGGGCGTCGGTTTCGCTTGGGACGCCAGGTCGGCTACCGTGCGCCCGATCCGCGGCATTCCCGGCGCTTCGGTGCTCGGCGATGCGCTCGACGCCGGAATACCGCTGGCATCCGCCTGGATCTCGCCGCGGCAGGACCGCGCGCTGGTAATTTCGAGCGATGACGGCCTAGTCCGACTGCTGCGCTTCGGCGCCGCCCCGCAGCTCATAGACGGTGCGCCCACGGCGCCGTCGCGAATCGTGTTTGCTCCATCGGGTCTGGCGGCGTTGCTGATCGGATCCGGAGTGCAACTGGTCACCGGGCTGGACGGCTCGCCGGCGGTGCGGAGCGTCGCCATGCCTCCCCTGGACGGTTCTCTGGCTTCTGCCGCTGTCGCCGACGACGGTCAAACCATGTTTCTCTCCTCGGGCGCCGGTATCAGCGCGCCGGTATGGCTCATCGGCGCCGATGGCAGCGCCACGCGCCTGTCTCTGCCGGGCACGATCGTGGCGGCCGCGTTCCGCCGCAACAGCACGGATGCGGTAGCGGCCACTTCGACAGGCGATGTTTATCTCATCGGCAGCGCTATCCGCCAGATCTACACGGGCGACGATTCCACATCCGACCCGGTGGCGGTCCAGCTCGCGCCGGATGGATCGCGCGCCTGGCTGGCGAACAAGCGAGGCATGGTCACTGCCATTGATTTGAAGACCGGCTCCGCAACGGCCGTAACCTGCCAGTGCCAGCCGTCGGCCCTGGAGCCGCTCCAGTTGAACGGCGTTTTTCGTCTCACCGAGATTTCAAATCGTCCCATGATGCTCTTCGATGCGTCCAGCTCCGATCCCAAGATTTGGTTTGTGCCAGCCGATGCCCCTCCCGCCGATGCGCAAAGGAGCGGGCAATGAGAGTCCACCGTCTCTGGAAGTGGTGCGCGTTGTTGGCGGTATTTGCCGCCATGCTTGCGGCTCAGACCGCTCCGGTGATCACCAACACTTCGTTCCCGGCGGCAACGGTTGGCCAAGCGTATAGCCAGGCGCTGAGCGCGACAGGCGGAACGCCTCCTTACACCTGGTCGGCCACCGGGCAGGTTCCGCCAGGATTGACCGTCGCCCCGGCGGGGGTGATCAATGGGACACCCACCAGCGGCGGCAGCTTCAATTTCACTCTTACCGTGATTGACGCGCGGCAAGCAACCAACTCGAAGATCTTCACCATTGTGGTCGGCGGCGGCTCCTCGAGGCTGACAATCACTACTACCAGCCTGCCTAGCGGCACGGTGGGCCAGAGCTACAGCCAGACCCTTACCGCCACAGGCGGAACTCCGCCGTATACATGGGCGGGGAGCCTGAGCCAGATTCCCGCCGGCTTGAGCCTGGCCAGCAATGGAACGATATCAGGCACACCAACTTCCAGCCCGGGAACGTTCAGTATCCCGGTCCAGGTGACCGACGCGGCCGGGACCACAGCCAGCGGCACCGTCACCTTGACGATCAACCCCTCGCCGCTCACGATCACGACACAAGCCCCCCTCTTCACCGGAACGGTGGGAGTGCCGTATGTGCAGACGTTCCGCGCCAGCGGGGGATCGCAGCCGTACACGTGGGCGATCAGTTCGGGAAGCACGGGAGATCTGACGCTCGATTCTGCCTCGGGCAATCTCTCGGGGACTCCGCAGAGCGCCGGCACGTTGAACTTCACGGTTCAAGTCACCGACCGATCGGGTGCCACGGCTTCGCAGGCATATTCGCTTACAGTCAACGCTCCGGTTCTGAGCATCACGGTCGGTGGAACACTGCCGGATGCCACGGTCGGCGTGAGTTATTCGCAGAAGGTGCCGGTCACAGCCAATGGCGGAACTCCGCCGTACACGTGGTCCATCGCGGCGAACTCCAGCCTACCGGCCGGTCTCAGTTTCGATCCCAACAGCCTGACGATTTCGGGCACGCCGACTGCGTCGGGGTCCTTCAACTTCACGATCCAGGTGACGGATTCGGCGAGCGCGAGCGCGACGCGATCGCTGGCCCTCACGGTCAAGCCGGCTTCGCTTTCGATTACAACCAGCCGGCAGTTGCCCGACGGCATGTTGAATCAAGCCTATTCTCAATCGATCGCGGCTGCCGGCGGACAGCCGCCGTATCGCTGGCAGGCCAGCGGTCTTCCCGCCGGGCTCAGCATCAATGCGACCAGCGGGCAGATTTCCGGCACGCCGACGGCGGCGGGCACGTTCGGCATCGCCATCACGGTGACGGACAGCGCGCTGGCGAATTCCCAGGACCGTTTCACGCTCAACATCAATCTGCCGCCGGTGCCGGGTGTGACCTTCTCGGGTCTGCCTGCGACGGCTTTGCCGGCGCAACAGTACACGCTGCAGATCACCCTTGCCGCTTCATACCCCGCGCCGATTACGGGCCAGGCGATCCTTACCTTCTCTCCCGACACCGGGCCTGCCGACCGGACGATTCAATTTGCGTCCGGCGGCACGACGGCGAATTTCACCATCGCCAGCGGCAACACCACGCCCGACAACACGCTGGCGCTGCAGACCGGCACGGTTTCCGGCACGATCAACATTTCGTTGCGGCTTCAGGCCGGCGGGATCGACATCACGCCCAACCCGGCGCCGGCCGTCTCGTCACAGATTGCCCGGGCGGCGCCGGTGATTCGCGGCGTGCAGGTGAACCGCAGCGGCAGTACGCTCAGCGTTGTGGTGACCGGCTATTCGACGGCGCGAGAGATTACGCAGGCCGTGTTTGCATTCAACGCCGCGTCGGGCTCCACCCTGCAGGCCGGAGCATCTTCCATCACCATCGATGTCAGCACGATGTTCGGCAACTGGTTCCAGGATCCGAACAACAGCCAGTACGGGACGGTGTTCGTGTTCACGCAGCCGTTCACTATACAGGGCGACGTGAACGCAGCGATCCCGACGTCGGTGACGCTCACCAATCGTGTGGGCTCGGTGTCGTTCACGATCCAGTAGGGAAGCCGCGCCGCGGTCAGAACCAGAGCCGCTCGGATGTCTTCAGCGTGGGGTCCTGCTGCAGCGCGAGCTCCACATTTTGCCTTCCCAGCGCCGCTTCGCCGCCCTTGAGATAAACCAATCCGAGGTGGAAGCGATGCCGGGGCGTCGGCTCGCGATCGAATGCCGACTTCAGAAGCGGTATAGCGGTCGTGTAGAGGCCCTTCCGGTAGTAAACCAACCCCAGCGTGTCCATGACGTTGGCATCGTTGGGAGCCAGCGCCGCGGCGTTTTGAGCAAGCTTCAGGGCTCCGTCCAAATCGTCCTGGACGATGGTGTAAGCCAGGTTGTTCAGCGCCTCGAGGTTCGAACCGTCTATATTCAGCACGGATCTGTACCTGGCAACTGCGACCGTATAATTGCCAAGTTGTTTTTCCACCCGCGCGGACAACAGCAGAGCAGGTACGTAGTTCTTGTTGGTCCGCAAGGCGTCCTCCAACTGAGCCCGCGCGGCTTCCAGCCGTTGGGCCTGAATCTCCATCTCCGCAATCGACATCATTGCAGGCAGATAGCCTGGAGTAGCGGCGAGCGCGGCATCGAATGCCTGCCGGGCCGCCAAGCGGTTTCCGCCGGCCAGATAATACTCGCCAAGAAGATGCTTCAGCGCGGCCGACTTCGGGCGGCTGTCGGCCAATAGCCGTAGCCGGTCGACGCCTTTCCCTCCGGCCTTTTCGCCGATATAGGTCTGAACCAGCAGGCGGGCGGCTGCAATATCCTCAGGGTTCCGGGCGATCAGCTCTTCCGCGTCGGCGCGCGCGCCGGGATAATCCTTCTCCAGCATCTTGCACAGGCCGTCCTGTAAAACAAACTCAGGCAGTCTACCCGGCCCGAGACCTTCCGCGATTCCCTGTTTTAAGGGCTCGAATTTCTGTAACGCGAGCAGGATCCAGTTGCGCTCGATGAGAACCGCCACCACTCTCTTGTAGGGCTCCGGCGTGGCATCTATGGTTTCCAGCGCCAAGGCGAGCTGGTGCGACTCGCGCATATTTTTTGCCAGACTTACCCTAGCGGCCACCAGGCGCCTATCGAGCTGGACCGCTTTCTCCAACTCCTGGCGTTCACTGCGCGCCAAACCCTGCGCCGCATAAACCCGGGAGAGCGCCAGGTGAGCCTGGGCGGAATCGGGCACCAGATGCAGAAAGTTGGTCAGTTTGGCTTCGGCCCCGGCTGTGTCGCCGGATCGGATATCCAGTTCGCTGAGCTGCAATAAGGCATCGACATCCTTGGGGTTGCGCTTCAGAGCCGCGGCCAGCGCGACGCGCGCTTGAGACGCCTGCCCCATGGCGACGTATGCCTTGATCAGCTTGTCGCGGATCTGCCGGTCTTCGGGATTGTCGTGGACCAGCTTTTCAAACTCCTTCACCGCCCGGTCGCGCTGCCCGATCTGATAGAGAAATATGGCATGTGCCGGCTTATATTTATTGTCCGGCAACGAAGATAGGATCTGATAACTCTGCTCCGCTTCCTGCAAGCGCTTTCCTGCGATCTGCAACGAGGCTATGCTCATCAGCGCACGGGGGTTCTTAGGTTCCAATTGCAGAGCCCGCCGGATCTGGGGTTCGGCCTGATCAAAGCGCCCGGCCAGGATATATAGCTGGCCAAACGCAAGAGCCGCATCCGCCGATTTCGGCGAAGCCGCAACGGCACGCTTCATGACCTCTTCTGCGGCGGCGTAGTCTTTCTGCTTCAATTTGATCTGCGCCAGAGCGACGGAGGACCGCAGATTCGCGGGCGCTTTCTGGAGGACCTCATCGAGAGTCCGCGCAGCCTCTTTTGGGTCTCCCAGGAGCAGTTCTGAACGCGCCAGGGTATCCATCGCCTCGACGTCACCCGGGTTTTCTTTGAGCACGCCTTCGAGTTTCTGCTGCGCTTCGCGAAGCATGGGCTGGTTGCGCGTAGCGGTCATCAGCTCGGCGAGTTTCAGTTGAGCCTTTTGATGGTTCGGGTTTAGCTGAATGGCGGTCCGAAACTCCAGGACCGCGCCGCCATAGTTATTGGCGTCCAGATATGCCGCGCCAAGGCGGTAATGCAGCTCGGGATCTTTGGGCATGGCGACCACCGCATTTCGTAATTCCAGAACCGCCCGGCTAAAATCCTTCTTGCCTATCAGTTCCTCGGCTTTCCGGACATGGCTGGCGGCCTTCTCCTGCGGTGACATCCGGCAGGCAGTCGAAGCAGCGGCGAGTATGACTACAACGCGGAGTACTCCCAATTTCCGTCTGGAAAACATAGAAACTCCTGCTAAGAGCAAGCAGCATGAAGCAATTCGTCTTCCAGTACCCGGCTTGGAAGCCCACATTCGATCCGCGGACGGCGAAGCTTTTTTAAGTGGCAGGCCTTTCGGTAGAAAACATAAGTTTGGATACTGTTCGGCAGCTTGGGATATAACTCTAAACTGTCGGAAGCCAGCGAGGTTTCCCGAGGTCCTATAAGTAGTTGAATATAAGGATGATAACGAACGGAGATCATTCGGAGATCCTTTGGTCTGAAACGTGCTGCCGCCTTGGCGACCTCGCACTAGGTGAGGTCTAACGAAAGGGATATGGAGGGAGCATGAAAGCTCTGAAATTTGCGTGTGCCGTCGCGTTGGTTATGGCCATCTGCTGCGTGACACCGCTGCACGCGAGTCTAAGCAGTTTCGCAACATTCACCGGAAACGTCGATGTGAGGACCGCCGGCTGGGGGAGCACCAGTAACTCGGGGACGATTTCGATTACGCCCCTGGCTGCCGGCACGAACACAGTGATGGCCGTGTACCTGTACACGTCTACATTCGAGCTTCCGAACGTGTCAACCGTGTCGGCCACCTTGGCGGGACACAGCGTCAGTTTCACCGATCTGGGCAATAATCTCGGCTTTCTGGCGGCCGGCCGGGCGGATGTGACCTCCTTCATGAAGCCACTCATTGAAGGTGGCCAGACGAGCTTCTCACTCACCGAGAGCAGTGCCAATCAGGATGGCGAGGCTTTGGTTGTGGTCTACAGCAACCCCACACTGAGCGTCTCTACTGTTGGAATTCTCGATGGGTTCTCGTCCTCCACGGGAGACAACGCGAGCATCAATTTCTCCAGCCCGCTGCACCCGGCTGATCCCGGATTCTTTGCGGAGATGAGAATCGGTGACGGCTTCAGTTGCTGCAGTCAGACATCCACAATCACCGTGAACGGCACGACGATCACCACCAACGCCGGCAACAACGACGACAGCGTGGATGGATCTGCCGCGAACGGAAACCTGATCACGGTGGGTGGTGACAACGACCCGTTCTCGCCGCTGAATCCGAGTTACGACGCCGATCACGAGCGGTATAACCTCATTCCCGAGATCGCGGACGGCTCCAGCAGTATCTCGGTGCATACGGTCAATCCGAGCAACGACGATAACATCTTCCTGGAAGTGTTCCATGTCTCTGGCCTCGCCAGCGTTAACAGCAACACTCCGGAGCCCAGCTCGATCGTCCTCTTTGGCACGCTTCTTGCTGGCGTAGCTTACAAGCTTCGTCGGAAGAGCGCTTAGGCAGGTTCGCACAGGCGAAAGTAAGTCAGGCACACACAGCCGCGCGCGCGCTCCGAAAGGAGCGTGTGCGCGGTTTTTTGTTTAAGGGGACATATGTCAGCAAATCATTTTTACGCTCTGATCTGCGCGGTTGCGGTGAGCTGTCCGGGTTCTCTGCTGGCGGACGACCTCACGCGCAAGTCGGGGCCAGGGACGCCAGCCGAAGTTCAACTTGAGTTGGGTTTATCGAGCCTGGCGAAGGGCGATCTGAAAGCTGCCGACGCGGCTTTTTCCGAGAGTTTAAAGCTGAATCCGGGCCTGGTCGGCTCCATGATCGGCAAGGCCAGCGTGGCCGTCCAGAAGGGCGATACGAAGGAGGCTGAGTCCTACTTTCAGCAGGCGCTGGCGAAAAGTCCCCAGGATCCCGCCGTGCAACGCTCCTGGAGCCGTTACCTCATTTCCCAGAGGCGGTTCGGTGAGGCGGAATCTTCCCTGAAGAAGGCAATAGCCATGGCCCCGAAGCAGGCCGCTGTCTCTTACACAGAGCTGGGGAACCTCTACCTGATCAACATGAATAAGCCGGCGGACGCCATGCGATCCTACCGGTCGGCGCTCGCCCTGGACTCGAGTTTCGCGGAGGCGCACTACGGCCTTGGCTCGGCCATGGCCACAACGGGCGATTATACGCACGCCGAGGCAGAATTCACCGCTGCGGAAAAGGTGGTGCCCACCGACCCCATGCCGGTCCAGGCCAGGGGCGTGGCGCAGATGATGGAAAAGAACTATTCGGGTGCGGTGCAGAGTTTCACGCGGGCGCTGGCGCTGCGGCCGGATCAGATTCCCTGGCTGATGGCACGCGCGGAAGCCTATGAAGCGCTCGGCTCTCCAAACAATGCGTTGAAGGATTACCAGGGTTGCGTCCGGGTGGATCAGAAATATTCGCCGGCTTAC
Source organism: Candidatus Acidiferrales bacterium (assembly GCA_035499435.1). Lineage (GTDB taxonomy): Bacteria > Acidobacteriota > Terriglobia > Bryobacterales > Bryobacteraceae > Solibacter. The sequence goes on from DATJYW010000388.1 coordinate 9,612, forward strand.
GTGAAGATCGGGGTGATCTATCAGACCCAGAACCGTTTCGCCGATGCGCAGAAGGCTTATGAATCCGCCATCGCGGCCGATCCCAAGCAGGTATTCGCTTACAACAACATGGCCTTCGGCCTGGCGGAGCGGAAAGAACGCCTGGATGACGCTCTGAAATTCGCGAATAAAGCAGTGGAACTGGAGCCTCAAGCTCCCCAGTACCGGGACACGCTGGCATGGGTTCGAAGGGCGAGGGGAGAACTGGACCAGGCGGCGCGCCTGCTCGAGCAGGTCAGCGCGACCAACCCGCCGCAAGGGGAGTTTTATTATCACCTCGGAATCGTATATTCCGAACAGGGGCGAAATGCCGAGGCGAGCGCCGCTTTGAAAAAGGCGCTGTCGCTGGGTTCCTTCGGAGAGGCGGAGGACGCCCGGCAGCGCCTGGCGCGCCTCACGGCAAAATAGCTGCCGAAAGACCTCCTGCGGTGAAGCGCAGCATGGGCAAGCGTGGCGTAGCTTCTCTACTCGCCGGACCGGTTCTGTTTGGCGCCGTGGTGTGGCTACAGCCGGTCTACGGCCAGGCCGGCCTGGAGGACCGGGTGCTGGTGGTCTATAACTCCAGCGCCTCGGACTCGCTCGCGGTGGCCCGATACTACATGGCGCAGCGCCACATCCCCGAGAGCAACCGGTGCCGGATCGCAGTGGACTCGCCCGAGTATGTCAAGCAAGGCGAGTTCGAATCGCGCGTCAAAGGGCCGATCCGAAAATGTCTCGAGACGGCGGGGAAACAGAAGATCCTGTACGTGGTTTTTTCTTACCAGACGCCGTACGCGGTGACCGTGGAGAACCGGGTGTTCGCGCTGGATTCCTTTGTCGCGGACATCTGGGACGAGTATGCGGACCTCAAAGGGGGCAATGAGGCGGGAAACCATCCCTACTTCGGAGATGCGCAGAGCCAGGGGAACGTCTACATGCCGTTCATACCGCTGGCGTTGTATCGCGGGCAGCCGCAAGCCAAGAGCATTTATTCGGTCTGGCGGCTGGATGC
>DATJYW010000389.1:0-3086 GCA_035499435.1 Candidatus Acidiferrales bacterium
GCTCAACATCAATCTGAACGGCGCATTCCGCTGCATCCAGGCGGTGCTGCCCGGTATGATGCGCAATCGCTGGGGCCGCATCATCAATATCTCGAGCGTGGTCGGACAGGCGGGCGCTGCGGGCCAGGCGAATTACGCCGCGTCGAAAGCCGGCCTCATCGGCCTGACCAAAGCCCTGGCACAGGAGATGGGCAGCCGCGGCGTCACCGTGAACGCCATCGCGCCGGGCTATATCGAAACCGACATGACGAAAGTCCTGCCGGATGACGTCAAAGCCAAAATTCTGACTCAGGTCCCCATCGGCCGCATCGGCCAACCCGAGGACATCGCCTACGCCGTGAAGTTCCTCGCCGGCGAAGAAGCCGGCTACATCACCGGCCAGGTGCTGGCCGTCAACGGCGGGATGTACATGTAGTCCCACTCTGCCCCTCCCTGCGTTAGACTAATTCACACCGCATGATCGGTCGGAACATTGGCCCTTACGAGGTTCTCGACACGCTGGGCGAAGGCGGGATGGGTGTCGTCTACAAAGCCCGTGACACCCAGCTCGACCGCCTGGTCGCCATCAAGGTTCTCACGCCCGACAAGGTCGCTAACTCCGAGCGCAAGCAGCGCTTCGTCCAGGAAGCCAAGGCCGCCTCGGCACTCAATCACCCCAACATCGTCACCATCTACAACATCGGAAGCGAAGATGGCGTGGATTTCATCGTCATGGAATTCATTGCCGGACGCACCCTCGACCGCATCATCCCCCATCACGGCCTGAAGCCAGCCGAAGTGCTCAAGTACAGTATCCAGATCGCCGACGCTCTGTCCCGCGCCCACGCCGCCGGCATCATTCATCGCGACCTCAAGCCCGGCAACATCATGATCTCCGACGAGGGCCAGGTCAAGCTGCTCGATTTCGGGCTCGCCAAGCTCAGCGACCTCCACGACGCCACCGACGCCGAACTCACCCGCGCCGCCGCTCCCGAGACCGAGGAAGGCCGCATCCTCGGCACCGTCAGCTACATGTCGCCCGAGCAGGCCGAAGCGCGTAAGACCGACGCGCGCTCGGACATCTTCAGCCTGGGCGCCGTGCTCTACGAAATGGCCACTGGCCACCGAGCCTTCATGGGCCGCTCAAAAATCTCCACCCTCGCCGCGATTCTCCAGGGCGATCCGAAGCCTGTGGCCCAGATTCACGCTGGCGTGCCCCGCGACCTGGCCCGCATCGTCGATCGCTGCCTGCGCAAAGACCCGGCGTGGCGCTATCAGTCCGCCGCCGATCTCAAGATCAGCCTTTGGGATCTCCAGCACGAGATGGAGTCCGGCGCAGTCGAGGCCGCCCAACCTGCGCATACGCCCCCGCCGCGCCGCCGCACCCTCATCTGGGCCGCGCCGCTGGCCATCGGTCTCGCGCTCGGCGCCGCGGCAGCCTGGTGGCTGGGCTCACGCGGCGCCAACGAAAGCGGCGCTTTCGGCCCGGTGAAGCCGCTCACCACCTACGCCGGCAATGAGAGCGAGCCTGCGCTTTCGCCCGACGGCAAGCAGATCGCTTTCTCCTGGGACGGCCCTAGCCGCGGCAACTACGAGATCTACGTGCGCCTGGTGGATGGCGGCGCGCCACTGCGCCTCACCACCGGCCACGCCGACAACCACGCGCCCGCCTGGTCGCCCGATGGCCAGCGCCTCGCCTTCATCCGCGATAGCGCCATCTACCTCATCCCGGCACTGGGCGGCGTCGAACGCAAGCTCCTCCAACTCCCGCCCGGCAGCCTGTTTCAGAGCCTTGCCGCGCCCTCCACGCTCTCCTGGTCGCCCGACAGCCACTTCCTCGTATTCAACACCGCCATCGATGGCGCTTCATCCATACAGATCGCGTCCACGGACTCCGGTGAGGTTCGCCCCGCCAGCTCGCCGCCCAAGGGATACTACCTGGACCTCTCGCCGGCATGGTCGCCCGACGGCCGCACGCTCGCCTACATTCGAGCCCGCGATACTTTCAGCCGGGCGGTCGTCCTCCAGGAAATGAACTCGGACGGCGCTCCGCACGGCCACGAGCGCGAGATCACAGGCTACGACGGGCGCATTGAAGAGCTCGCCTGGCAGCCCGACGGCAAAGGCCTGATTGTCGCCACCCGCCAGATGGGTGAACGCAGCGGGCTCTTTCGGCTGCCGCTCCAGGGCCCTCCGAAACCCCTGAGCATCGACAGCGGCGTTCTCATCTGGCCGTCGCTCTCCCGCTTCGGGAACCGCCTTGCCTACCAGAAGCGAAATGTCGACGTAAACATCTACCGCATGGAAGGCCCCGGACCCGACGGCGGGCCGCGGCCGTACGAGCAGTGCCGCGTGACCGCCCTCATCAATTCCACCGCTCGCGACCGGGAGGCGATGCTCTCGCCGGATGGCCGCCGCATCGCCTTCAACTCGGACCGGCTCGGTTACTACGAGATCCACGTCGCCGCGGCCGATGGATCGAACCAGGTTGCGCTCACCAGCATGGGTCCCACCGCGATGGGCAGCCCGCGCTGGTCGCCCGACAGCCAGACCATCGTCTTCGACCGCTACGAGAATGGCCACAGCAGCATCTACACCATCGGCGCCGAAGGCGGCAAGCCGCGCCGCGTCACCGGCGAGCAGTTCCGCGACATCCGCCCCAGTTTCTCGCGGGACGGCCATTGGATTTATTTCAGCTCCAATCGCAGCGGCCGCATCGAGGTCTGGAAAATTCCCACCGACGGCGGCACACCGCAGCAGGTCACTCATAACTCCGGAATGGAGGCCTTCGAATCACCGGATGGCAAGCTGCTCTACTACGTCAGCGGCCAGAAACTCTGGAGCATGCCCGTCGCAGGCGGCGATCCCAAAATCGTCCTGCCGAAAGATGTCTTCTGTCTCTACGCGGTCGCCGGCCGCAGCATCTATTACGGCGTCCGTAACCCTGCGTCTCTGTGGGTGCTGCGCACCGATACCGGCCGCGAATTCGAGTATGTGCGTTTCGCCAAAGAGGGCCTGGCGCTGGATGGCGGCACCGCATTCTCCGTCTCCGCTGACGAGCGCACCATTCTCTTCTCGCAGACCGACCTTCTGGACAGCGATTTGAT
>DATJYW010000390.1:0-3086 GCA_035499435.1 Candidatus Acidiferrales bacterium
ACGCAGAGGACGCAGAGAAAACCCAAAAGTGCTTTTGTGTTCTCCGCGTTCTCTGCGTCTCTGCGGTGAATAAAGAGGCTCTAGGCCAAGATCTCCTGCACGACGTGACCCGCTACATCCGTCAGCCGGTAATCTCTCCCCGCATGGCGGAATGTCAGCTTCGTATGATCGAAACCCAGGCAGTGCAGAATGGTGGCGTGAAAGTCGTGGACGTGGCATTCGTTCTCCACGATTTTCGCACCGAAGTCGTCGGTCTTGCCGTACACCATGCCGGGCTTGATGCCGCCTCCGGCCAGCCAGCTCGAATACGCCCGGTTGTAGTGGCCGCGCCCGATCGTACCTTCGGGCGACGGCGAACGTCCGAACTCCGTTGTGAAGACCACCAGCGTGTCCTTCAGCATGCCCCGCGACTTCAGGTCCGCCAGCAGCCCCGCCACCGGCTGGTCCACGTTCTTCGCCAGCGGCGCGTGGGTATGGATGTCGCCATGGGCGTCCCAGTTATGGCTCGAGCCCACGTCGATCAGCTCGACGAACCTTACGCCCGCCTCCATCATGCGGCGCGCCACGATGCACTGCCAGCCGAAGCCCTTGGTCTGGCCGCGCTCCATGCCGTAAAGCTGGAGCGTCGCATCGGTCTCCTTCGAAAGGTCCAGCACCTGCGGCATGATCACCTGCATGCCGAACGCGGTCTCGAAGCTCTTGATGCGCGCATCCAGCATCGGATCGCCCGGGTGTTTGCTCGCGTGCTTCCGGTTGAAGCGGTCCAGCAGGCTCAGCTCGGCCTTCTGCAAATCGGCCGATGGCGCTCGGCGGTTGAGGTCCGGCACCGGCTCCGGCCCGCTGGTGATACGCGTTCCGGAGTAGACACCCGGCAGGAAATCCGACGACCACACCTGGCTCCCGCAGTAGGGCATTTCCGGAGCCAGCGCCACGTAACACGGCAGGTTCTGATTCTCGGTGCCGAGCCCGTAGGTCACCCACGACCCCACGCTGGGCCGCTTGAAGGTCACGCTGCCCGTGTGAATGCCGAGCGTCGCCTGGAAGTGGTCGTTGTGATCGCCACGCATGGTGCGGATCAGGCAGAGATCGTCGGCACATTCGGCGATGTTCGGAAACAGCTCGGTGATTTCGATGCCGCTTTGTCCGCGCGGCTTGGCTTCCCACGGAGAGCCCATCACTTTGCGGCCGTTCTCGGCGGTCTTTCCGTCGCGCTGGTATTCGGCCAGCCTGGGCTTGGGGTCGAACGAATCCACGTGCGACATGCCGCCGCTGAGGTAAATGAAGATCACGCGCTTTGCCGTGCCCGGGAAATGCGGAGCCTTGGGAGCCAGCGGCGAGGCTTCCGCGGCAAGCAGGTCGTTCAACACGGCGGGAAACAGGCCCGACCCCAACAACAAGGAGCGGACCATCTGGCGGCGGCTGCAATCACAGGGCATAGTCAATCCAAGGTCACGAATTCGTTGGCGCTCATCAGCACGCGCATCAGCGCGGCCAGGGCTTCGCGGGTCTTGCGGTCTTCCGGCACCGCGGTCCCCCCGAGCGACGCGCGCGCCTGCGCGAGGAACTGGCGGCAATCGCGGATTTCGTCCAGCGACGGCCCGTGGCCGTACAGCAGCCGGTAGGCGTAGGTCAGCCGATCGAGCTCGGCGCCGTACGCCATGCCCACACGAACAGCCAGCGCATCGGCCTGGGCGTGGAAGAACGGGTCGTTCATGGTGTAGAGCGCCTGGAGCGCGGTGGTGGTCACGGGCCTGACGCCAGTGACCGCGTTCGGATCGGGGCCGTCGAACAGGTCGAGGAACGGCTGGCGGCGGATGCGCTGCTGCATCAGGTAGACGCTGCGCTTGTTGGTGGCGAAATCCGAGTCCCTGGCGATGAACGGCTGGTGCTGGGTGTACCGCCAGGTCATCTCGGGCGCGAACGGGAACTCGCCGCCGGGCGCGGGATCGAGATTGCCGCTGACGAAGAGCAGGCTGTCGCGGATCTCTTCGGCATCCAGGCGCCGGCGGTTGAAGCGCCACAAATACTGGTTCTTGGAGTCCTTCAGAGCGCTCTTCGCTTCGTACGCGCTGGACATCTGGTACGCACGCGAGAGCAGAATAATCCGGTGCAGTTTCTTGATGCTCCAGCCGGATTCGATGAAGCGGCTGGTCAGGTAATCGAGCAGCTCGGGATTGGACGGTGGCTCGCCGCGCGCGCCGAAATCGTCGGGCGTGGCCACGACGCCCTGGCCGAAGTGCCAACCCCAGACGCGGTTCACGATCACGCGCGCGGTCAGCGGATTCCTCGGGTCGGTGATCCATGCGGCGAGTTCGAGGCGCCCGCTGCCGGTCTCTTCCGGCGGAACCTTCAGGCCGCCCAGGATGGTGAGGAAGCCGCGCGGGACTTCCGCGCCGAGAGCGGCGGGCTCGCCGCGCACCATGATCTTCGCGTCGGCCGGCTTGCCTTCGCTCACGGCGTAGGCCTTCTGGACATATGGGTATTGGTTGGAGAGCCGCCGCAGGGTGGTCTGGTTCTCCGCCTCGGCCCTGCGCTTCTCGTCCTCGCTCGCAAACTTGATCTTGTTGGCCTTGATGTCCTCGATGCGGTTGTCGAGCCCCGAGAGCTGCGTCTCGAACCGCTTCAGCTTTTCGGCCTCCGCCGGATTCAGCGCGGCGAACCCGTAAGTGTGCGGGTAGATCTCGGTGCCGGCGTGTGGATAATTGGTGCTCCTGAAGATGCCGTACAACGCATAGTAATCGCTGCTCGGCACAGGATCGAACTTGTGGTCGTGGCAGCGCGCGCAGGCGACCGTCACGCCGAGAATGCCCTTGCCGAGGTTGTCGATGGTGTCGTCGATAGTCAGGTGGAATTCCTGGATGCGCGAGCCGAAGCGGCGCGAATTGGCGAGGTAGCCGGTGGCGATGATCTTCTGTTGCCACTCTTCCTTATCTTCTTCGAGCAGCCCGTCGCGCGCGGCGATGATGTCGCCCGCGATCTGGTCGCGCAGAAACTGATCGTAAGGCTGGTCCTTGTTGAATGCTGCGATCACCCAGTTGCGGTATCGATACATCGAGGGAACGGGAAAGTCCGAGTTGTCGCCGGAG
>DATJYW010000391.1:0-5401 GCA_035499435.1 Candidatus Acidiferrales bacterium
CACTTCCTGCTGTTTGAGCAGCGTGGATTTACCGGTGTGGACGTCGTAGTCGAAGACGCTGGAGGGCGTGATGAAGCTCTGGTAGCTGTACCGGTAGGTGGTGGACTCGTAATCGGGCGTGCTGCTGGGGAAGACGGAGTAAACCGGCTCGGGGTATTCGATGGCCTTCCAGGCGCCGGTCCTGAAATCGTAGACGCGGAGGTGATTCAGGGCGTCCGACTTTTCGATGGAGACGGCGAAGTCCTTGAAGAGGTCGATGTCCTGGAGGCGGACATTGTCCCGGTGAGCGATGAAGGTCTTCCAGTTCTTGGGCGACGGGTCGTTGGGCGGCGCGGTGACGATGGCGAAGTTGCGCCCGGGCTTATTGGTACGGATGTAGAACAGGCCCTCGCGATGATCCAGGTAGTAGCGGTGGGCCTTTTCGCGGGGGAACAGGGTGGCGAATGAGTCGGCGGGACGATCGGCGCGGAGATAGCGGACTTCGCTGGTGTCCTTGGCTTCGATTTGAAGTATGAGGTACTTCAGGTCGCGCGTCTTGCCGAGGTAGATGTCGTAGAGCTCGTCCTTCTCGTTATAGAGCTCATCGAATTTCGACGAGCCGAGCACGTGGCGGAAGAGCCGGTCGCTGCGCTTGGTGACGGCATCTTCGGTGGTGAGGAAGATGGTCTTGTTATCGGAGGCCCACTCCAGCGACGTGACGCGCTCGGTAGTGTCGGGCATGGTCTGGCCGGTGCGAAGGTCTTTAACCTTAAGCGAGAACTGGCGGAAGCCCGTGAAGTCGATGGTGTAGGCGAGCAGGTTCTGATCGTCGCTGACGTTGAAGCTGCCGAGCCCGACGAACTTGTGATCCTTGGCCAGCTCGTTGAGATCGAGCAGGACTTCTTCGGACGCCTGCATGCTGCCTTTGCGGCGGCACTGGATGGGATATTGTTTGCCCTCCTCGGTGCGGGAGTAATAGAGATAGCCGCGGCGGGGGACGGGCACGGAGAGGTCGGTCTGCTTGATGCGGCCGAGCATTTCTTTGTAGAGCGCGTCCTCAAAGGGTTTCAGACTGGCGGTCATCGCCTCGGTGTAGGCGTTTTCGGCCTTGAGGTATTCGGCCACCTTGGGGTTGGATTTCTCGCGCAGCCAGAAATAGTCGTCGTTGATGGTGGCGCCGTGGCGCACCTCGCGATGTTCGATGCGCGGCGCGGCGGGGGGTGTGGAATCTGTCTGGCAAAGTACAATCATGGCGGAAAAGAAAGCGAGCACGACGGTGCGCAGAAGTGGCTGCATGCCCCTAGGCTACTGCGGGCGCGAACGCGGGGGCAACCACGTTGGTCCGGTACAAACTGTTAATCTGAAGGATATGCATCAAATCTGGAAAATCCTGGCGGGTGTCGTGTGCCTGATGCTGGCTCCCGTGCAGGCCGTTCCCAGGCAGGAATACCGTCTCCGATTTTTTCATACGCACACGGGCGAGCGGCTGGACATCGTTTACCGTGAAGGAGACCTGTACTCAACGGACGCTCTGACAAAGCTCAATCGCTATCTTCGGGATCACCGCACAGGAGACGTCCACGAATACGATCCCAGGGTCTTCGATCTGCTGCACGACCTGGTCACCAGCCTGGGCAAGCCGGACGCGGAGATCGACGTGATCTGCGGGTATCGGACGCCGTGGAGCAACGAGTTTCTGCGGAGCCGGAGTGCTCACAGCGGCGTGGCGCAGCATAGTCTGCACATGCAGGCGGAGGCGATCGATATCCGGGTGCCGGGAGTCGATACGGCGCGGCTGCGCGACGCTGCACTGGCGCTGCATCGCGGCGGAGTGGGCTACTACGCGAAGTCCGATTTTGTACATGTGGATGTGGGGCGAGTGAGGCGTTGGTAAGGACGGGCTGGACAGGCTGAAGCCTGTCCCACAACTATCCCGGATACGGGTAGCCTTTGGCGAGCACTTTTTCCAGGTCGGCGTCGAGGCCGTAAATGTCGTTGAAGAAGAGCACGTCGCCGGCCTCATTCACGATCGCGGTGCCGTAGAGGATCAGGACCGGGATGGGTGTTGCCAGGTTCACCTGCTGATTGTCTTTGCCGGCGGTCATGGCCTGGCGGACCTTTTCCACTTCCCATCCCGGGTTGTTGCGCAGGGCCCAGGCGGTGAGCTCGGCGGGCTTCTCCACACGGATGCAGCCGTGGCTGAAATCGCGGCGCGACTGGGAAAACAGCTCGGGTACCGGGGTGCTGTGCAGGTAGACGTTGTGGCTGTTCGGGAAGATCAGCTTGACGAGTCCAAGCGAGTTGGTGTTACCGGGCTTCTGGCGGACGGCGTACTTGCCAGACCGAAGGCCCGCCAGAACCTCGTCGCTGATGGTGCCGGACGTGACGACTTCGCCGCGCTGGGTGGTGACCTCGAATCCCTTCTTCGAAATGTAGTCCCGGTCTTTCTGGATGTTGGGCACGATCTCGGAGCGCTGGATGCTGGGGGTCACATTCCAGTAGGGGCGCAGCACGACGTACTGCATGGTGTCGGCGAAGATGGGGGTCTTGTGGCCGTATGCCTTGCCCACGATCACGTTCATCTCCAGGGCGATCTTGCCTTGCTGCCCGGAGCTGTAGGCTCTCAGGCGGAACTCGGGGACATTGACGACGATCGGCGGCTGCGGGAAATCCTGCGGGAGCCAGCGCCAGCGCTCGAGGGTAAGCTGCAACTGACGTAAGCGGAAGCTGAGCGGCACGTTCAGCATTTTGACCGTCTGAGCGCCGAGCCGGCCATCGGGCTGGAGGCCGTGGCGGCGCTGGAAGCGCTTGACGGCGTCCACGAGCGGTCCGTCATAGAGGTTGGGATCGGCAGGCAACTGGGCATCCTGCGGCAGGTCTCCCACGAGGCGCAGCAGCCGGCCGAGTCGCGGAACTCCGGGGTACGGGGAGCCGGGGGCGACGGTTTTGGCGGGCACCGGCAATTGCTCCCCGTCGTCCTGGCGGGCCAGATCCAAATACCGCGCCAGGGCCTGCTTGGTCCGCAGGTACCCGGGGAACTGCAATTCGACGGCCTCCAGGACGGGGCCGGGATCGGGGGCGGCGATCAGGCGCTGGCGCAGAAAATCCGGTAAGTTGTATTTCTTGTGTTCAACGTCGAGGCCGAACTCGAAGTGCTTCGGATTGACCTTGCCGATGTGCAGGTCGGAGATGTAGCGCATGGTGCAAACGGTGAGCGCGATATCGAAGCGCGCGCGGTCCTGGTCGGATGCGGAAGCGAGGCGCTGGAGGCGTGCGGCCCAGCGCGAGCCGTCATAGTCTTCGGCGGCGAGACCTTTGGCTTCGGCCTTCTGGAGGATGGCGATCACAGCGAGCGCCTGAGGAGTAGGCTGGGTGCCGCGGAGCCAGGCGGGCGCATACCCGGCGGGCTCGTAGAAATTCCTGACGTGCTGGCGGTAGTCCGAAAAATCCGGCCAGCGGAGGTCCTCCAGGCGTCCGGCATCGGCGATCTGGCGCAATGCGGCCGAGGGTTGAGCGTGCAGAGCCAGCGCCAGACAGGCGCCGGCGAGGAGTGTTGCAGGTTTCAGCACGAAACCATACTAACAGCGTGCGATCATGTGGAAATGACGATTTGCCGGCCGGCGCTGGTTCTGCTGGTTGCGGGCGGCGCCGCATGGGCACAGAACGCGCCGAAGGATCGCGAGATTCAGGAGATTCTTATGAAGTCCAGCCAGGCGTCCGCGGCGGGCGACAAGGCGACGGTGGTGACCCTGCTGGAAACAGCGCTCCAGAAAGTGCAGAAGGATCCGGGGCTCAAGGAAGACGAACCCGAGGTATTGGCTCGATTGGGCAAGGCCTACGTGGACGCGCAGCGTTATCCGGACGCGGTGCGCACGTACCAGGTTCTGATGGAATCGATCAAGCAGGACTGCCTGCCGGGCAGTCCCCGGGTGGACCGCTGCGCCGACGGGCAGTACGGGCTGGGGACGGCGCAGATGTACAAGGGGGATTTTGCGGGCGCGGCGACCACGCTGCGGCAGGCGATTGCCGGCTACGCCGTGCTGGTGAAGGGCAGTGTCGCCGAAGATTTCCGCATGGCGCGGCTGAAGCAGCAGGCAGACGCCCAGGCCTTGCTGGCGGCGGCGCTGTTCCGCACGGGAAAGAAGCCGGAGGCCATCGCCGCATTCGAGCGCGCCATCCAGGAGTTCGGCACGGTGGAGAAGAGCCCGGCCAGCAGCGACGCGCTGCGCACCGCGGCGCGGGCCTCGATGAAGGACGCCCAGACTTCGCTGGACCTGTTGCGCAAGAACTGATCCGCGGTCGAGGTGCGATTCATCGGCTTGCAATCAGTTTCTTCTTGCCCTAGTGCGGATTTCGTCGGAAACTGAAGGTTTAAGGAGAGTCAGGGAATTGGAAAGAAACGGCCGCAAGGGCTCGCTGGTGATGGAGCCCACGGAAAGATGGACGCCGCAGACGGCCAGCGACTTCTACGATGTCGCGAGCTGGGGCAAAGGGTACTTCTCAGTCGGCGACAACGGGCAGGTTCGGGTACACCCGGAAAAGGACCCGGCGCGTTTTATCGACCTCAAGGAACTGGTGGACACGCTGGTTCTGCGCGGCATCAACCTGCCGATCCTGATCCGATTCGCGGGCATTCTCAACCACCGCCTGGGCGAGATCCACAGCGCTTTTCAGACTGCCATCGCGGAGCACAAATACCAGGGCGGCTATTGCTGCGTGTATCCGATCAAGGTGAATCAGCAGCGGCAGGTGGTGGAGGAGGTGCTGGAGTTCGGGCGCCCCTTCAAGTTCGGCCTGGAAGCCGGCTCCAAGCCGGAGTTGATGGCGGTGATGGCGCTGGCGGACAACGAGACGCCGATCATCTGCAACGGTTTCAAGGACGACGAATACATCGAGATGGCGATGCTGGCGCAGAAGGTGGGGCGCCAGATCATCCCGGTGGTGGAGAAGTACACGGAGCTTCACCTGATTCTGAAATACAGCCAGCGGGTGGGCGTACGGCCGAACATCGGGCTGAGGGTGAAGCTGGCGAGCCGCGGGTCGGGGCGGTGGAAGTCGTCGGGCGGGTACCGGTCGAAGTTCGGGCTGTCGGCGACGGAAGCCACGCGGGCGCTGCAGGACCTGAAGGACCTCGGCATGGCCGACTGCCTCAACCTGCTGCACTTCCACCTGGGCAGCCAGATCACCAACATCCGCCAGATCAAGGGCGCGGTGAACGAGGCCGTGCGCGTGTACGTGGACCTGGCGCGAGCCGGGGCGGGGCTGAAGTTCCTGGATGTGGGCGGCGGGCTGGGAATCGATTACGACGGCTCGCAAACGGATTTCGAATCGAGCGTGAACTACACGCTTCAGGAATATGCCAACGACGTGGTATTCCATGTGCAGAGCGTTTGCGACGATGCCGGCGTGCCTCACCCGACCA
>DATJYW010000392.1:0-6478 GCA_035499435.1 Candidatus Acidiferrales bacterium
GCGTCCGCCACCGTCGCCACCAACGGAGTTTGCCGATATTAAGGGGCTGACCCCGGTTTGCCCCCGCATTCGTGTGAAATCTCCCCCTCCGCCTTCCAACTTCCCCGCCGCATTCCGCACGCTCCATTGAAGGACGGACACCCCAACGACTCGCAACACCGGACCCCTCGGAAGCGGATGGCGCGTGGTGGAGCGCGGCGACTGCCTGCTCAGCATCGCCCACCAGCGCGGCTTTTTCTGGGAGACCCTCTGGAATCTGCCCGCCAACGCCGACCTGCGCAACACCCGCCAGGACCCCGGACTCCTGCTCGTGGGCGATCGGGTCATGGTTCCCGAACGCCAGTTGAAGACCGTGCCCGCGGCCACCGATGCGCACCACCGCTACCTCAAGCGTGGCGTGCCGGCGAAGCTCCGCGTGGTGGTCGAATACGAAGACCAGCCGGTCTCCAATGCGGACTACATCCTCACCGTGGACGGCCAGATCCGCCAGGGCACCACCGACGACAAAGGTCTCCTGGAAGTGCCCATCGCGCCGGAAGCTGCCCAGGGAGTGCTCGATATCGAAGGACTGCGCTTCGAGTTGCAACTGGGTGCGCTCGACCCGGGCAGCGAAGATATCGGAATCCAGCAGCGGCTTGCCAACCTGGGCTTCTACCACGGGGACTTGGACGGCAAGATCGGACCCCAGACCCGCGAAGCCATCGCGGCCTACCAGGCGCGCACCGGCCTCGATGTCACCGGCGAGCCGGACGAGGACACCCTCGACCTGCTTCTGCACCGGCACGACGACTTGCACGAGCGCCTCCCCGAGGAAACCGTGGAAGATTCCGATTCCGGTCCCGAATCCGATGCCGCTCCGGACGACGAGAGCGGCCAATGATCTTCCACAGCGGATTTCGGGATTCCGGCACCCTTACCTTCGCCGGCCGGGAGCACGCATTCGATTACCTGAGAACCCTGTGGTCCCGGCATCCCGATCGGATTCAAAGCTTCCGCGAATATCTGGCTCGCTACTCCGCGCACGAAAAAATCTTTCTGTTGACGGATCACGAGGTGATCGATCGTCTGGCGGTCCTGCTTCATTCCCGCCGGTTCGTCGTGGCTGCCCGCGAGAAAAAACGCGACGAAAGCGGAGGCGGCGGAGGTACGCCTGTCCGGCGCGACGACGGGCCCGATCTCTCCAGATCCGCGCCGGCAGCAGCACCGGCAATCACAGCCCAAACTGCCCCGCTTTGGATTCGCCTGGACCTGACGGAAAAGCAGGCCGCGAAAGAGCCCGGAAGCTTCCGTCTGGTTGGCTCGACCGGGTACGACAAAACCCTGGCCATCGCCGGCAGCTTCGTCGCCAATCCGGTGGAGGCCAATACCGTCGACGTGCTCTTCGAAGACGTCCCCACCGCCGCCAGTTATTCGCTCACCTATGTCGGAAGCGATGGAACCGAAATCGCCATCGTGCAGGGCGCTCCTTTCGACAGCCTCAAAGATGAGTCGATGTCCGCGCCCGCGCCCGAGGACCAATCGTGAGCAACCCGGTCCGCTCCGCGGCTCCGTTGGCGGGAACTGCGCGCACCGCGCAGGTGAATGTCACCTTTCCCAAGATGGACATCTTCGCGAGGTTCGAGGTCTGGAACCTGATCGACAAGAAGTTCGAGCCGCTTGGTAACCTGCCCGTCGACCTCATGGACTTCAATCGCGTGCTGTCCGACACCCGCATCGAAACCCGCACCACCGATTCCAGCGGATTGATCCGCTTCTCGTTGACCAGGGCGGATCTCCAGCGTAAATCCGGAGAAGACAAACCCGATCTCTACTTCAAGGCGCGCCCCAAGGGGCTCACGCATGGCGGTGTGTCGCTGCCCGACGAGTGGTCCACGAAAAAATGGAACGACAAGAATGGCAAGCTGGGCTTTTTCCCCAATACCGCGTTTGTCGCGGGCGGCTCGCTGGCCGGCGCCAGCGCGGCGGATCCCCTGGTCTACCGCATCGGACTCGACTACCACGCCCGGTTCCTCTTTAAGGATCCCAAAGATTCGCAGCCGCATCTCGCGCCCAAAGGCTTGCGGGTCGGCCTGCATGCCGCCGACGACGCCGGCCGCGTCGAGTGGCGCCGCACTGACGCCGATGGAGAAGTCCACGGCTTGTCTTTCGACGCGGAGGGCGCCGCGGACGTGTTCTTCCAGGTTGCCTTCAACATCGAGGATCCGGATATCCATCTGCCGGTTGCGACGGCCGCCACCAACGAGCTCGCCGGCGCCTGGTTCACCAATTGGTCCGATGCCGATCAGAAGTTCTTCCCCGGCAATTCCAATACCTCCATCGGAACGCAAGCCAGTCCGGAGTTGCTGACTTGCTCCATCAATCAACGCCACGTCGCGCTCTTCTTTCTCACCATGCTCTACGAGCACGCGGCTTTTTTCTTTCACCTCACCGACGGCGCATGGACCGGTGTGCCCAACCTGGAGATCAATACGCACGGTTTTGGCGACTCGGCATACTCCTGGCCGGTCGGGTCCGTCCATATCACCCAGGATTGGTGGGGAGACCGTGGCACCCTGATTCATGAGTTGTCGCACCAGGTGATGTGGAAAGAGGTCGGCATATCCAGCCTGGACATCGTCGGACAGGTGATCGACCCGCAGGGCCTCTGCATGGAGCATTACGAGGATATGGTCAGCAACTGGACCCATGCGGTGATCGAAGGCTGGGCCGAAATCTTCGAGGGGATCTTTGAGCCCTCCTCGATGAGCCTCACTGGTAGCAGCACCGTTCGCGACGGCAGCCGGCGTGTCCCGCTCGGCCCCACTCCGCCTAATCAAGGCCTCGCAGTGGAAGGAGCCTTCGCGCAGGGCGTCATCAGCGTGTTCAAAAGCTTCGTGGTAGGCAGCGCGTCGCCTACCCCCGTCGTCCCCAGAAGCCGGAACGGCGACGTGACCCAGACAGCCTCCTGGATCAAGGATCCCGGAGTCAAGAGCCGCTTCAAATCCACGATCTGGGGCCCTCTGCACGCCCTGAAGGCCTCCGAACCGGTGACTCCGGACTTCCTCGACAGAATGCGTAACCTCAACCCCGCGGCCTGGCCCGACATGGTCGTCAAACTGAACGCGTTCAACATGGCCATGGATCCGCCCCTGATCGATTCCATCTCTCCAGCCGCCGGGCCGGCCTACGGTGGTCAGTCCGTAACCATCGAGGGGTCTCTTTTCCATCCCGCGCAAACCCAGGTCACCATTGGAGGCAAGCCCGTCACCGGGATGGTCTCCGTGCCCAACGGCAACAATGAAACCACGATCACCTTCCTCACCCCGCCTGGTTCGCCCGGCAAAGCCGACGTGGTCGTGACCACCAGCGCCGGCAGCGCCACGCTTTCCGCAGGGTACGAATACCAACTCGCAGCTTCGACTCTGGATCCGGAACCCTAGACTTAGACTAAACCAGACTAGACTAAGATTAGTGCATTGACCTGTGGGGCAGGCTTCAGCCTGCGCGGGACTTTAGTCCCGCTGGCCGGGCCCAATCAGTTCTCGACCGGCGTCCTTTCCGCGCTCTCGATGATCAGGATCGGCAGCGGCAGCTTCTGCCCGTCGAGCTTAAGTCCGAGCTGCTGGATCGAACTGTAGATGGACTGTCCGGGCTCGGCGCCCGGCGGAGGCGGAGGCAGCGGCGGCGGCTCGTTGTACCCGCCCGTGCCCTTCGGTCCCGCCGTTTCCGAGCGCGTGAACTCGAGAACGAAATCGTATCGCCCGCTTAGCCCGGTCTTGTCCACCACCGGCCGGCCCAGCAGGCCGGTCAGTGTGGTCGCGAGCGAGGCCATGGATGCGCCTTTGACGTCCAGGCGCTCTCCACCGGTCGGCGATGTGCTCATCCCGATTTGCGCGCCGCCCATCCCGTCGCCCGATTCGGGCGCCGCTTCGGTAAGCTTCGGCCCGTTCTTGCCCACGATCAGTGCCAGCGCCTCCAGAGCCCTCGTTTCCTGGCGGACCTGCAGTTTGAGCCTCTCCGCCAGCAGCGCCTGCGTCATCTTCGGAAGCTGTTCGCGAGTCGTTCCCGCGGGACCCTTGGCCATGACGTCATAACGCGCGTCTTTGAGCCAGTCAGGCCCGAACACCTGGTAGCTCTTCATGCCGTATGCATAAGTAATCAGGTACCAGAGCGTCACGCCGTGGCACTCGATCCGGTCGGCGCCGGACATATTCGCGCGCCGCTGGCCCGGAGAACTGCCGGGAACGAACGCTTTGACGGAAGCGACTTCGAATGAGAGCGGCGCCGCAGGCTGGCCCCAGGCGGTGCAGAGGGCCAGAGACAACGCTATCGCACCAGACGTCTTGATCATTTTCAGACCTCTGCATCCTTTGACGTCGATACGCACTGCTCTGTTCCCGTGGCGCGCCTATCGTGCCGCCGGAAACGCGTGCAGTTGCGGACCGATCACGTTGGAGTAATTGTAGTTGGCGCGGCGGTCGGCATCGATGGTCCAGAACATGGCGCCGATCATCCCCGGATAACCGCCCGCCTGCCGCAGCTTGTAAGTCGTACCTGCGGGCGCCTTCCCCGTGATGATGTAGTCCATCGCCTGGCCGACGATCGTGGGGTTGGTGTCTCCCGTCAGGAACCCGACAGCCACCCTGTTGGCCGGCAGCGGCTCGAAGAACCGGTTCGGATCTCCTCCCACGTTGAACCCGTGCAGCACCAGCTCCGTCATCGCGGCGTGATAATCCACCGTGCCGGGCTGGTAGATCTCGCCGTCCAGCCCCTGGAGCGGCGGCGTGTTGTAATCCTGCACGTCCATGAAGGTCAGGATGTCGCGCAGCGCGTGTGCGATCGGCAGGTACGACCCGAACTGTCCGCCGTAGCTGGGATATCCCGAGGGGATCTGCGTTCCCTCCGGCACCAGGCTCACCAGGAATTTCGGTCCCAGCTTGTCGTGCAACTGGCGGATCGCCGAGATCAGGTTCACGATCGACGGCGTGGTCGGACGCCGGAAATCCGTATCTCCGGCCTCGATCGAAAGCGATGGGCTCTCGAAATCGATGTCGATGCCTTCGAACCCGTACTCCGTCACGATGCGTGCCACCGACGACACGAAGTTGGGTACGGCCTTGGCGTCGGCCAGCGTGAAGTGCTGTCCGCCTCCCCCGAGAGAGATCATCACCTTCCGGCCCTGGCTCTTGAGCGAGGCGATCCCCGCTTTGAACTGTTCCGTGTCCATGCCCGCCGGCGTGCGGAACTGCATAGTGCCTTCAGGCGCGTTGTGATCGGGAGTCGAAAAGGCAACCAGCACCACGTCCCATTGCGGCGACAGCTCCGAGGCCGGGATCGTCGTGCCGGCGGCGCCGTACCCCGTCCAATAACCGATGAGCTCGTGGCCGTTGGCCGGACCGCTTCGAGGCACGGCAGCCACCGTGGGTTGGGACATACCTCCCGACCGTCCGCCGCGCGGCGGGCAAGGCGTCGCGGGAGCCGTGAGCGCGGAGGCGTCCGGGAAGCTGTACGTCTTGCCGAGGCCTTCCGAGGCGCCCGTATACCAGCCCAGCAGGGCCACGTTCTGAAGATGGTACGTCGCGCCGCCGGCCCCGGCGAGGAATGCCGGCGAAGCGGGCAGGTTGTTCTTGGGGTTGGTGTTGGTCGGCTCCAGTAGAAAGTACGTGGTGGAGGCCGCCGTGCCGCCGCACCCCGCCTGGGCTCCGGGCCGCATCCACGCCGGAAACACGTTGCCGGGAACTGTCGCGTTCCGTCCTCCCCGCGCCGTCGGATCGTGCAGCGGATCCTTGACGAACTGTGCGAGCTGCTGCGTGAGCGGCTGGATATCCGCGTCCTGCACCACCGAAGGAGCCGCGCGCAGAAACGATCCCAGCACGAACGAGTCCCCGGTAGCGGAATCCACGCCGTGCGTTCCCCATGAGCAGCACACCGTCGCATCGCCCAAAGCGTAGTACGCGGTGTTGCGCGTTACCGCGACCACCAGCCGGCCCTCCTGCTTGCCGATCTGGCGGAAGAGTTCCTTCTGCAGAAACTCGAGGTCCGCGATGGCCAGCGAGCGCCCGCTCTTCTTCGACGTCAGCACGTATCCCGAACCGAGCGGCACGGCGATCTTGACGGCCCTCACCTCCGGTTTCGCCAGCACGGTGTGCCACGAATCCGGAGCCGGGAACGTAGCGCGCAGCATCGCGTCCGCATACTGTGCGGTGCCGCCCGACGGGAAGGCAAACGGGGTGAAAACCGGCGACCGGAGAATCGCGGAAACGTCGGACGAGGCATCCATGAGGAACGGCTTGCCGGCGGTCTTCTTCGCTTCGAAAGCGAGTTCCACCGGAACAAGCAAAACGGGGATCGTGGTGGTGCCGCGCGCCGGATCCCGGCCAACCAGGGTATAGGATGCCGTCCCGGCGGTTGCCCGGAACGTGGGAATGCCGCTCTGTGCCGGCGCCGGCGGCAGGCACGTCAGCAACGGAAATAAGAGAGCTAGGGTCCGCATATCTTG